>DORI01000153.1:0-2071 GCA_003512365.1 Crocinitomicaceae bacterium
AATTTTCCAAAATAACGAAAATCACCAATCATTGAAGTCCTAAACAACATCATTAATGGAATTGATACATAAATAGATTTTTGATTTCTTTCTTGTAATGAAAAGCTTCCTGTTGCATCCACTGCATTTGCTTTAGCTATTATTTTGCTACCTATATAGTCGTAGTAAATGCTATCAACAGTTTTATATCGATTCGTCTCAAAATCAAATTCAATTCCTGTGGAAATCCCTACTGTTGGTGAATTTTTAAAGCACTTATTTAATGTTAGACCCACACTAAAACATGATCCAATACCATTCTTATCAATTAATTTTGACTGCCCTGGTGTGATAAAATTCATTCCTAAATTCGTTGTTAATCCAGCTTGAAGTCTTTTTCCAGAATTGTTATTTTTAATATTCAATTCCAATTGACTAATTTTTTTATTCAAACTATCAATGGTAACTTGACAATCCTTTTGTCCAAAAGATGAAAAAATGTTACACAACACTAGCGTCAACAAAGAATAATTTCTGATCGTATACATGGAATTACTTATTTTTGACAAAAATAACAAAAGTCTTGACACGAAAAACATGGATATGGATAGGAATAGGGATTCTTTTAAGTATCGCTGTTTTGCTCTATTTCATTCTGCGTAAGCCATTTGATCCATTTGACGTAGACATATCAGATGTCGAACTTGAACTTTCTTTTGTTGATTTGAATAAAGAACTAAAATCAAGTGATAGTTTACAACTGTTAAAATTACGGGACGAGTATAAAAAAAACAACTCTGAAATCTTGGAATTTGTGATGGCGGGTTGTCTCGGTATTGATGTGGATGTCGATTCTATTTATGCTAGAAAAACTAAGGAATTTTATTCCTATAAAGACATTCAACAAATTGAACAAGGCACTCAAAATATTACAACTGATGAAAAATTGAAAGGAGAAATAACTGATGCCTTTAAACGACTTAAAATTCACCATCCCTCAGAAGAATTTCCGCGAAAGATAATTTTCGCTAATACTTGTTTTTGTGTAAATGCAATTGTAAACAATCAACCGACGGATATTCCAATTGGAGCTTTCGTTATTCCAAAAGAAAAGAGCATTATCGTACAAGAGGAGAAGTACATAGGCGGGAATTTATCCTTGCTTCAAATGCCTCCATTAAATCAATTTGTTCACAATTGGACAACGAATGGCTACAAGAAAGAATACTTAAAACGAGATGTAGTGGAAGCTTGGTTGGAACAATTCTTTTTTCCTGTAAAGAAAGATGAACAAGCGGATGTCATACACGAAGCTGTGCGCTATGGCAAAATTTTATACTTTCTTCATGCGGCTTTCCCAAATATGGCTGAGGAGCAAATTCTGCGCTATGATAAAAGTAAATTAGACTGGTCACACAACCAAGAAAAAGCAATTTGGTCTTTCCTCGTTGAAAATGAATTACTTTTTCAATCAAGCGAGAAGACCATTATGAATTTATTTTCTGAAGGACCTTTTACACCAAACCTAGAAAAAGACGGTAAAAACGAAAGTCCTGACCGAATAGGAAAATTCATTGGATTCAGAATGGTGCAAGAATTCATGAAAGAAAATGCGTCAGAAGATTTCAAATTAGATAAATTGATGAGCGCTTCAGCAGAACAAATTTACAAATCATATAAACCTTAAAATTACCATGGCCGAAAATGTTGCGAAAACCTCTTCTATTTCTATACAAATAGATCTCGACGCTAACCATCTTCCAATGAAAATGAATTGGAGTGCGACTGATGGCGGAATAAATGATTCAGAGGCAGCGGCTTTTTTACTCTCAATTTGGGACGTAAAAGAGAAAAATACGATGAAAATAGATTTATGGACTAAAGACATGACGATTGATGAGATGAAGCAGTTTTTTCATCAAACACTTTTAACCATGGCTGACACCTTTGAAAAGGCCACAGGCGAGCACCTAATCTCCGAAGATTTACGTGATTACTGCTATCATTTTGCAGAAAAAATGAATATTTTACCGTCTGAATGATTCTATCAAAACTTCGAACAAGATTAAATTCACCGGTTCATTATTTTTTA
>DORI01000153.1:2108-8611 GCA_003512365.1 Crocinitomicaceae bacterium
GTCTAAATGACTTTTTAGGGAAGGAATTATCGATATCATGGTCTGGAAAAATCATCTGCTCGAATTGCAAAAAATCGACTAAAAAAAGTTTTGGAGAAGGATTTTGTTTTACTTGTTTTCAAACTGCACCTGAGGCAAGTCCATGTATTTTGAAACCAGAACTTTGTCGTGCTCACCTCGGTGAAGGAAGAGATGTTTTGTACGAACAATTACACCATTTGCAACCGCATGTCGTTTACCTTGCCTGTACGGATAATGTTAAAGTGGGCGTCACGCGAAAAACTCAAATTCCTACCCGATGGATTGATCAAGGAGCAGCAGAGGTAATCGTTGTGGCTGAGACTGAAAATCGATACCAAGCAGGAATAATCGAAGTGGCGATGAAGGACTTTTATACCGACAAAACCAATTGGAAAAACATGCTGATCAACAAAAGAGAAAGTGAAATTGACCTAATTCAGGAAAAATGGGAAGCACACGAGCAAATGCCCTCTGACTTATCCGTTTTCTGGACAGATAATGACGACATATTATCAATATACTACCCTGTAAATAACTACCCAGATACTGTTCGATCAATCACACTAGATGAATTCCCAACTGTAAAAGGTGTTCTAACCGGCATAAGAGGTCAATACCTATATTTTGATGAACAAAATGTCTTTAATATTCGTAGGCATTCGGGATATGATGTAAACATTAATTTATGACCAGCACGTTAACCAAGGCAATTATGTTTTTTTATCCTATTTTTTCCAAATTTATGGACAAAAGAACTTTCTTATATGCGGCTTGTGGAGGAGGGAATTTAGTATTGAGTTGGATTTTGTTTTTCATGTTTTATCAATTTCTTTTTACAAAAGATAACCTTGAGTTTTCGCAATTCACTTTGAGTGCATACACGGCAAGTGCTATGTTGTGTTTTATCATAAGTTTTTCAATCGGCTTTTTACTTATGAAATATGTGGTTTTCACCGAAAGTGAATTGAAAGGAAGAATTCAACTTTTTCGATATGGTGTTAGTTCGCTTGTTTCTAGTATCGTTTCTTGGACCTTACTCAAATTTTTCATAGATATTCTTGGGATATTTCCATCAATTAGCAACGTCATAGCAAGTTGTTTGGTTGTGATAGTAAGTTATATCCTTCAGAAAAAATATACCTTTAAATAGATGACTTCTGTTTAATTAAGTTAGAATATTTCAGAAAAAGTATAGATGAACTTACGATGTGAGCTATACTCATTGCCAACGCTGCTCCCCAAATACCATAGAAATCTAACATATAAGGTGTTAAAATGATAGTTATCAGTACTCCGGCAAGAGATTTTAAAATTAAAACCCATTGTCTGTTTTGAGCTGCGAAAAAATGACCAATAACAGTTGAACCTGACATTGCCAAAATTCCTGGCGAAACAATCAATAAAATTTCTTTTAAACCTCTAAATTCCTTGCTAAAAATGACAACATACCAATTTTCAGGAATTATTATCAATACAAATAATACAATTGAACTGAGAAGAAATGAAAGCTTTGTGTAATAATTGGTCCGTTCTATCGATCGGGAAAGATCCTCGTCTTGCAATTGTTTTGCAAAAGACACAGATGAAAAGCTCTTACTAATAACCCAAACTGATTCTGCAATAATAACCATGACGCCGAAGACTCCCAAAGAACTTACTCCTAGTTGATGAAAAACAAAAAAATAACTCAAACGATAACTCAGAAATTGAAAGAAAAAACTTAGTTCATTTTTACATCCATAGCTAAATATTTTTTTCAACTGAGTGAAATCAACAAATTCAATTTTTAATGGTTTCAGGAAGATTAAAGAAACGATAAACCAAATCGAAATTTGGAAAACAAAATACATTTCCCAATTAATCGACCATTTGAAAATCAAAAAAGGAAGTAGACCTACTAAAAAAGTAAACTGAACTAAAACCGTTAACACATTTCCCAGTATAAATTTCTGATTGGCAAATAATTGATTAAAAATCAAGGAATGAAAAGAAAGCGCCATACAAAGTAAAAAAAGCAGTAAAAATGGTGAAGAATGTATGAGCGATAAAATACCACTTCCAATGAATGAGCATACTATTATCCATAAAAGTGCTGTGTAAAAAACCTTTCCAGGGCTAATTTTATGGAGGTAAAACATGGCCGAACTTCCTGATAGTATATTAGAGAAAATTGCCACAAGTGCAGCATCTGTTATGGTAAGTGAAATATATCCCCTACCCTCAGCCCCCAACAAAAGAGAGGAAATCATCACAAGTCCAAAGGATGAAGCCATTGCCAATAGTCTGGACGATAACGTAGAAATTAATTCTTTTCTATCTCTCATGTATTTGTTACAAAGCGAACAAAATCATCTTTTATTGCATCCCATTGATGAATACGAGCAAATTGAATAGCTGCCTCACAATCAATTTCCAAAGCCGCTCTATTTTCAAAGTAATAAGATAGTTTATCTACCATGCCTTGTGTGTCCTCGGAACGCTTATTCGTTATAAAGTTCTCATTTGGATATGCCGTTTCGATTGCTTGAAGAGCGGAATAAATTACTGGGCGACCAACTGAAGCATATGTAAAGAGTTTAATAGGGACACAAAGATTGTTTTCAGCATCCGAATCCCGAAGATCCATGAAAACCGAAAATTCAGAAAGTGATTTACAGTACGTTTCAAACGACATGCTCTCTTTGAGTTCAATTTGAATATCTTTAGTTCGAAAATAAAACTCTTCTTCGGTTTGTTTGTCTGCAAACCATCCAATTAAAACTACTTTCCAATTTTCACGATTATGACGTTCCGCAAATTGATTTAAAACCTCAGCAAATCGAAAGATTCCTTTCTCTTCTGAAAATTTCCCCGAATATCCAATAATAAACTCATCAGGTGGCAATTGATAATGTGGGAAATAAGAAAGATCTTGATAATAAGGTAAATAAACACTTTCCTTCCTCTTGAAATGAGCCTTATAAAAAAGTGACTTGAAATATTCTCCAAAAATAAAACCGTCGACCGAGACTGCTGCCTTTTTATTCAATTGCACCATGGCTATGGTCCTAACCAATCGTTTAAGTCCTTTAGTACCTTGAAGGTTCTTTTTTGACGGATAGAACTCGGTAACATCATACAAAACTCTGTACTTTGAAGATTTATTTTTTTTTCTTTGTTGATGTGCTCCAATTATAGGAATAGGTTCCGAACATATAACTACATCTGGCTGAAACTCTTCGCATTTATTTGAAAATGCAGCAATTTTTTCTTTTCGAGATGTAAATATTCTATCATCAAAAGTCAACGTAATACCATCTTTTTCACCTGTAATTCCGGAATAGGTTGAATAAATCGAAATTTGATTATCAACACTTAATGTTCTTGCCTGATGGTAGAAAATTCTATCATCGAGAGAGGAATGAGCCGAGGTTAGGAATAATATCCTCATGATGTGCCGACTATAGGTTATGCTGGTAGATTGAATTCAATTGTTCGATGGCAAAATTGATTTCTTCTTTGGTAGTATAACGAGAAAATGAAAAACGCACATTTGGTCTTGTCATATCGGCGCCAATGCCTTCCAATACATGCGAACCTTTGTTTGCTCCTGATGAACAGGCACTACCACCACTAACTGCTACTCCTTTCAAATCGAGCGTAAACAATAACATATTCGATTTTTCTGTGGCTGGCAAACAAACGTTTAACACGGTATAAAGAGATGTTGCAGGTTCCGTTTCACCATGAAAATAAACAATTGGAAACATTTTTTTAAGCTCTAAAATCATATGATCTTTAAGAGATTGCACATGTCTCATGTGTTCATCCAAATGTTCGTATGCTAATTCCATGGCTTTAGCTAATCCTACAATTCCATAAATATTTTCTGTTCCTCCCCTCAATCCACGTTCTTGTGCACCTCCGTGAATAAATGCCTCCGTTTTTGTTTTCCGATTGACATAAAGAAAACCAATGCCTTTTGGACCGTGAAATTTATGAGCGGCACACGTCAAGAAATCGATATCCAATGTTTGTAAATCAAAGGCATAATGACCCATCGTTTGAACAGTATCAGAATGAAAAAAAGCACCGTATTTTCTACAGATTTCTGAAACTTTAGTTAGCGGAAGTAAGGTAGAAATCTCGTTATTGGCATGCATTAAACTTACCAAAGTTTTCTTGTTTTCCTGCAACAATTGTTCTAAATGGTCAAGATCAACAACACCTGTATTCGAAACGCGCACATAATCCAATTGTACATTTTCATTGTCACTTAAATACTCAACGGTATGTCCAACAGCATGATGCTCAATAGTTGTTGTGATTATTCTTTTAACTCCTAAAACGTTTATTGAGGCTTGAATTGCCATATTATCCGCTTCCGTTCCTCCCGACATAAAAATAATTTCAGAAGGTGCACAATTTAGTAATTTTGCAACGGTTCTTCGCGCATTTTCGATATTGGCTTTTGCATTTCTACCATAAAAATGTGTAGACGAAGGATTTCCAAAATTTTCTTTCATGACCGTCAGCATCACATCAATAACTTCAGGTGCAATTGTTGTTGTGGCGGCATTATCAAGGTAAACACGCATTATTACTTTTTTTTGACGAAGTTACTATTATCTTCGGTAAAATCTGTACGCTTTTAACTGTCTAATTCCTTTAGACGTTTCAAATTGAGTTGGAAAAGTTACCTGATTTCCCTTTTCATTGTATGTGTAAACCTCAAAATGTAAATGCGCCGAGGTGGAATATCCTGTATTTCCTGAATATCCAATTTGCTGACCTTTAGCAACTTTTTCACCTTTGACTACACTAACGCCGTTATGTTTTAGGTGCCAATATGCTGCATATGACCCATCTTCATGCTGAATAATTATGTGATTACCTTGAGATAAATACTTTTTATTCATCCCACCTTTGGTGTTATGAGAAGCACATTGGTATACCACACCCTCTCTTGCCGCATAAATCGGACTTCCTTCCTTTAATTTGAAATCAAGAGCAAATTGCTTTTTGTGTGAAAACCAACCTTTATAACCTTGAGAGATAAAAACTTTTTTTCCTTTTTCTGTGGGAAGGCTATAAACATATGAGGAACGTAATTTATCCGAACCTAAATCTTGTGCTAACAAAGTAGAACGTATAAAACAGCACATGAGAAATAACATTAAAAGAAATTTCATTCTACTATTTTCCCATGTAAATCATAATGATCCGCATCGGTAATTTCTATGGTTGTAAAATCACCCAATCGTATGTAACCATCTGTTTTTTTCACAAGAACTTCATTGTCAACTTCGGGAGAATCAAATTCTGTTCTGCCAATAAAATAATCTCCTTCTGTTCTATCAAAAAGCACCTTGTATTGCTTACCAATTTTAATTTGATTGAGTTCATAACTGATACCCGATTGCAATTCCATGATAGCATCTGCACGTTTTTGTTTGATCTTTTTTGGAACTGAATCCTTGAAATTAAATGCGTGGGTATTTTCTTCGTGCGAGTAGGTAAAAATACCCAATCGGTCAAATTTAGAACGCTCGACCCAATCGTACATTTCCAGAAAATCTGCCTCTGTTTCACCAGGATAACCAGCGATCAATGTGGTACGCAAGGCAATATCGGGAACTTTTTGACGAATAGCCTGAACCAATTCCTCAGTTTTTTCTCGTGTAATCCCTCGTCTCATGGCCTGCAATATTTTCGTAGAACCATGTTGCAAGGGCATGTCGAGATACTTGCAAATGTTTTCGCGTTCGTTCATAACATCTAACACATCCATAGGAAAACCTGCAGGAAATGCATAATGCAACCTTATCCAAGAAATACCTTCGACATCAGAAAGTCTTTTTAATAAATCCGAAAGTGCCCTTTTTTTGTATAAATCTAGGCCATAATATGTCAAATCTTGAGCAATCAAAATCAATTCCTTAACGCCATTTGCAGCTAAGGATGTTGTACTTTTTACAAGATCTTCTATTGGGGTTGAAGAATGTTTTCCCCTCATTAATGGAATCGCACAAAATGAACAAGGCCTATCACAACCCTCTGCGATTTTAAAATAGGCATAATGATTAGGTGTTGTTAGTAACCTCTCTCCTACTAGCTCATGTTTGTAATCAGCTTTCAAGGTTTTTAGAAGCCTAGGTAATTCTCTGGTTCCAAAGTAGGCATCTACCTCTGGAATTTCTTTTTCTAGGTCTTCTCTGTAGCGTTCTGACAAACACCCTGTAACGTAAACCTTATCCACAAGTCCTTCTGCTTTTGCATCCGCAAATCGCATAATCGTATCAATAGATTCTTGTTTCGCGTTGTCAATAAAACCACAGGTGTTAATGATGACTATTTCTGCGTCGTCCTCCTGAGATTCATGCTCTACCTCAAATTGATTGGCTTTTAATTGGGCCATCAAAACTTCAGAGTCGAAAACATTTTTGGAGCAACCTAAGGTGACAACGTTTACTTTATTCTTTTTTTTCGTTTTGGTTTTCATT
>DORI01000153.1:8679-12504 GCA_003512365.1 Crocinitomicaceae bacterium
TTTCTTCCTGCAGTTCAAATAAAAACATGAATGCCGCTCTGCTAACGAGCAAAAAGATGGAAAAACCAACACTTATGGGTCAATTAACCGAAACGTTTCCTCCTTCTGCTAATTACAAAATTAATGACGTTTCCATGGACGGAAACTATTTATACCTTTCCTTTGAATACCAAGCATCATGCAACGGAAAAGATAAATTTGAATTTTATGGAACGCTTTCTGATGCCAGTGTATATCCACCTAAAAGGAATGTTAAATTGGTAATAATTCCTAACGGAGATACGTGTAGATCATTGGAATACAGCACACAAATTATTAACGTAAGTGAATTATGTTATTCAAAAACACCAAATGATGTAATAGATCCGATTTTACAAGGTTGGAAGACGAAATTAACCTACCACTACATTGGTACCGCCGCTCCAAGAAATTAGGTAAATGGTATTATCTTTGAAGAGCGAAAAGAAATGAATATTATGAAACCTATCTTATTCCTATTTATTGTTATCCTTTCCATAAGTTGTAAATCTTCTCGTGAGGCAAAAACTAAAAAACAGCACGTTAAAGAAATGAAAACGAAAAAAAAGGCAGAACTTGGAGATATAAATCAAGCGAGCGATAACATAAATATACTTAATGCCTCAATTGAGGGTAACACCATCAATTTAGAAGTTAGCTACAGCGGCGGTTGTCAGCCTCATGAATTTAACTTAGTGGGAAGTGCCATGATTTCGAAATCAATGCCACCTATACGTTCTGTGGTTTTGGTTCATAAAGCAAATAATGACATGTGCAAAAAGCAAATCATTGAAACACTAAGATTTGACATCCGTGATTTTGCCTATAATCAAAATGAAAGAGAAATTTTCCTTTCTATCAAAGGTGTTGAAAATAGATTATTATACAGGTTTAAACCCTAAGCAGATTTGACTCGCCTAGATGTTATTCTCGTAAATAAAGGACTGGTAAGCACAAGAACAAGAGCAGAACAAGTCATTACAACACACGGTGTACTTGTAGAAGGAATTCTCGTAACGAAGCCAGGAAAAAAATTCCCTGACGAAGTTACCATCCAACTTATCGAAGATGAAATTCCCTGGGTGTCAAAAGGCGCCATTAAACTTCTCGCAGCAATTGAAAAATGGAATTTATCAGCAGCTAATGAAACATGTCTTGATATTGGAGCGTCAACAGGTGGATTTACCGAAGTCCTATTGCATCTTGGAGCAAAAAAAGTGTATGCAGTAGATGTTGGACAACATCAATTGCATTCAAAATTGAGAAACGACAATCGCATTGTTAACCTAGAAAAAACCCATGTTCGCGAATTAACAAAAAATCTTGTTTCTGATGTTCATCCACTACATGTAGTGGATGTATCCTTTATATCTCTCACCAAGGTATTACCCTTTCTGCATCCATTTTTAAAGAATGGAGCAAAAGTAGTCTTACTCATCAAACCACAATTTGAGGTTGGCAAAGAAAACCTTAATAAAAATGGCATCGTGGTAAATAAACTCATTTATCCTGAAATAACAGAAAAAATTAAAACCTCAGCACGACAGAATCAACTAGAATTTATTGACATTATCGATTCTCCAATTTTGGGTGGTGATGGAAATAGAGAATTCCTTGCTTATTTTTGCAAAGCAAATGAGTGCTAAAATTTTTATTACCGGAATTGGAACAGATGTTGGAAAAACGTTGGTGAGTAAAGTTTTATGTCGGGTTTGGTCGGCAGATTATTGGAAACCGATGCAATCAGGTGAGTTACATGCGCTCGATTCGCTTAAAGTTGCTTCGATTCAAGCCGAAAACTTTCGAGCATTTCCCGAACAATTTTTGCTTTCTCAACCTCTTTCTCCTCATGCCGCAGCAGAAATAGACGGAATATCATTAAAGGTAACTGATTTTAAATTACCTGAAACTGACCGAAATTTAATTGTAGAGGGAGCCGGAGGCTTGTTAGTTCCTATCAATTCAGATGGAGATACCATTTTGACCTTAATCGAACAATTAAAGATTCCAGTAGCGCTCGTTTCTCGTCATTATTTAGGAAGTATTAATCACACTTTACTTTCTGTTAAAGCTTTGAAAAGTCAACAAATTCCTATCCTGGGTATTATATTCGTTGGTGAAGCGCTGCCAGGAACGGAGGAGGTCATTATTAAGCATACGAATCTTCCTGTTCTTGCAAAAATACCCATTCTCGAGCCTTTCACAGACGAAACTATTGAAGCCTATTGCGAAACCTATGGTGAAGAAATTTACCTTAACTTAACACATGAACTGGAACGAATTAGATAGGAAATATGTTTGGCATCCTTTCACGCAAGAAAAAACGGAACCTCATCCATTCGTTGTGGAGTCGGCCAAAGATGCAACCTTGTACTTGGAAGGCGGAAATACNNTGGGTTAATGTACATGGACATGGCAATTCAGAAATTCAGCGAGCCATTCACGAACAATTTTCAAAAGTTGATCATGTTATTTTTGCCGGAGCCACGCATCACAAGGCAATAGAGTTAGCACAACGTGTTGCAACGTTACTTCCTTCAGATCTAGAAAAAGTGTTCTTCTCAGACAATGGATCAACAGCGGTTGAGGTAGCTTTAAAAATGGCCATTCAATTTTGGCACAATCAAGGAATTAAAAAGAAAAAAATTCTGGCCATGAGAGGTGCATATCACGGCGACACCTTTGGTGCCATGTCTGCAGGAGAGCGAGATTACTTTAACGTTCCATTTGAAGATTATTTTTTTAGCGTAGACTTTATTGATTTTCCGAATGAAAAAAATGAAATGGACGTGCTCGAGATGGCTGATGTATATTTGAGTTCTGGAGATTATGCCGCTTTAATTGTAGAACCCTTGATTCAAGGTTCTTCAGGAATGCGCACTTACAGTAGTTTCTTTCTTGATAAATTGGTGGAAATGGCTCGTTCCTATGAGACGTTGGTAATTTTTGATGAGGTTATGACGGCATGGGGACGAACAGGTAAAATGTTTGCGCTCGATCATTTGAAGCAAATTCCCGATATTGTTTGTTTATCAAAAGGTCTAACAGGAGGTGTTTTACCACTTGGTTTAACGGTTACGTCACAAAAAATTTATGCAGGTTTTTGGAACGATCAAAAACACAAAGCCATGTTACATGGACACTCTTTTACAGGTAATCCCTTAGCATGTGCTGCGGCTTGTGCGAGTTTAACACTTTTTGAGCGAGAATCTACTTGGGAAAACATAGCACGTATTTGTCGAATGAATGAGGAGTTTGCACAGGAAANNAAATAAAAGGAAAAGAGTTGCCCGTTTCTGTTAGAAATTTAGGGACAATTTTAGCGCTTGAGATTGAAAATGATCAACACGGTTATTTTTCAACGCTTAAAGAGGAAGCATACCTTTTCTTTCTGAAAAACGGTTTGTTACTACGTCCTTTAGGGAATGTCATTTTCATAAACCCACCTTATTGTTTGAAAGAAGAAGAACAAGAATATATTTTTGAAAAAATTCGTCAATTTCTCTCGNNCTTGATTTTCAAGCTAGTAAAATGCTGAAATCATCCCAAATCGACAGTAATTATTTGAGTAAATACGCTCATTTATCTGAAATCGTTAAGGAACATATTTTAACACTTTCGATAAGTCCTGAAATTGATGAAGAAGTCTCCAAACTTGGAATTATTGACGTTTCTTTTGAACCTAAACTAAGCTTTCTAGCGAAAAGTTGGAATGTTTTAACTTTCGGTTTTTATAAAAAACCATTTCAACATAAAAAACGCGAGAAATACTTCAGAATTGAAATTCAGAAAAGAAAACTACTGTTT
>DORI01000221.1:0-2611 GCA_003512365.1 Crocinitomicaceae bacterium
CAATTATCCACTCTAATTTTGGTGTAACAGAATCAATGCAATCCATAACGTAATCGGGTTTATACGTTTCAAGTAATTCCCAAACACGAGGTGGAAGAACGAATTCCTCCAAAACATTCAATTCTAAAGCTGGATTAATTTCTTTAAGTCGATCCGCTAATACAAGTGCCTTATTCTTTCCTAAGGTCGAATCTAATGCCGTGAGTTGTCTATTTTTATTTGTAGGATCAAATACATCTCCGTCGATTATAGTCATGGTTCCAACTCCTGCTCGTGCTATAAATTCAGCTGCAAATGAACCTATTCCTCCTAATCCAACAATTAAAACATGGCTATTTCTTAACTTTTCAATTTTTGCATTACCTATCAATAACTCCGTTCTTTCTAACCAATTCTGCATATAAATGTATTTGCACACTCGAATTTAAAACGAAATAAGGTTTCAGTGAACAATTTTTACTAAATTCGGCCAAACTAAATTAAATATTAACCTAAAATTAATTGTATGAATCCGGATTATCAAATAATGTTGTATGCTTGGATTGGAGTTGCCGCTTGGGTTTCCTTTGTAATTCTCTCAAATCGAAAGGTACACCCGCGAGCTTTGTTTACTTTATTCATGGTAGAATTGTGGGAGCGATTCAGCTACTACGGAATGAGAGCACTTCTCATCCTTTATATGACAGCAAGTGTTGTTGACGGAGGATTTGAACTCACCGACGCAGAAGCATATGGAATTTATGGTGCATATGGAGCTTTGGTTTATTTAACTCCGCTTATAGGAGGATATTTTGCTGATAAATTAATTGGCTTTAGAAAAGCTATTACCATTGGGGCAATACTTATGGCTATTGGTCAGTTTACACTTTTCATGAACAACGACGTAACTTTTTATCTTGGTTTAGCAATTTTGGTAGTTGGTAACGGATTTTTCAAACCGAATATCTCTAGTATGGTAGGAAGGTTCTATGCAGAAGGTGACAACAGAAGAGACGGAGCATTTACATTATTCTACATGGGAATTAATATGGGAGCCTTTCTTGCTCCTTTAACGTGTGGTGCTATTGGAGAAAATGAAGGATGGCAATATGGATTTCTAGTTGCAGGTATAGGAATGATTTTAGGTTATCTTGTTTTTATTTGGGGACAATCAACTGGTGCGTATGAAGAAATTGGAAAAGAACCAGATTTAAAAGTTGAAGAAAATGTAGTTTCAGTTATTCCGAACAGCATACTTCCTTACGTGGCTTCAGCTATAATGATTGTATTAGCAATGGTGTTAATTACCTACAATGATATAGTTGATATCATATTGGTCATATTAGCAGTGGCGGNNGGAAAAATGGAGGTCGAGGCCAAACAACGCATTTGGGTCATCGTAATATTGCTTCTTTTTACTACAATTTTCTGGACATTCTTCGAGTTAGCAGGTTCAGCATTGAGTTTGTTTACAGCAAGAAATGTTGACAGAACTTTATTTGGAGTTGAAATTAATACAACATTCTTCCAATCATTCAATCCTCTATTCATCATGGCCCTTGCACCGGTGTTCTCTTGGATCTGGATAACCTTGGCAAAATCTAATAAAGAACCTTCAGCACCTTATAAATTTGGTTTCGGGTTGTTGCTTTTAGGTGCTGGTTTTCTTGCACTACAAATGGGTGGAGCTTCTGCTTCTGCAGGAATGGTACCTGCACTTTTTATGGTTATGCTTTATTTGTTGCACACTACCGGTGAATTAGCATTATCACCTGTTGGACTTTCTCTCGTGACAAAATTATCACCTCGACAAATGGTAGGTTTTTTAATGGGGATTTGGTTTCTATCTTCCTCTATTGCTCATCAAGGTGGAAAACACATCGCCAAATTAACCACGGTTAATGAAAAAACAATTGTTGAAAGCAATGAATTTCAAACTTCCGATATTGATCCGAATATCAAAAAAATAATTTCCAAGGAAGAGTTTAAATCTCAATTAGAAGAAGGTTCTGTGGAAGATGTAATGGTTGATTCTGCTTTTGTTGCTCAATTAAATGCTGCATCAACGACTGATGAGGAACTCTATGTTTCAAAAGTAACCGTTAAAGAATTTATTGACGAAGCGAATAAATTCAGTGGTACGAAAAAAGCGAAAATGACTAAAAAGGCAACAGTTACGTTTATTTCCACAGAAGCAATTCATCCTGATACCGTTGCAACTGCTGGTGAATTAAATAAATTATTAGAGAAATCTCCTGCCAACAAAGTAGTTAACGTTATCAAAAATGAATCTTTGAATAAAGGGCTATCAGTATTTGGCTTACTTGGTTGGGTTGCTGTGGGCTGTGGCGTTTTACTCTTTCTAATGGGAGGTCAAATTAAAAAATGGATGCACGGCATCAATTAATTCAAATAATAATTTAAAAACACAAAAACGGGCTTGTCCCGTTTTTTTTATCGCAAAAAAGAAATGAATTCGAAGCACCCAAAAGCACTGCCATTTTTATTTTTCTCAGAAATGTGGGAAAGATTTGGATACTATTTAATGATCGGTATTTTCACGTTGTACCTCAAAGATGCTGAAAAAGGCTTTGGATTAAATGAAAAGGAAGCGTCGGATTTATATGGAACC
>DORI01000221.1:2621-8634 GCA_003512365.1 Crocinitomicaceae bacterium
AGCCCTTGTTTTTCTTACTCCATTTATTGGCGGATTACTTGCCGATTGAATTTTGGGTTATCGAAAAGCCATTACAATAGGTGGTATTATGATGGGAATTGGCTATTGCTTAATGTCTATTCATGACATTAATGCCCTCTACATTGCCATGACTTTTATTATTGTTGGTAATGGTTTTTTTAAACCAAATATTTCCACGCTATTAGGAAATGTATATAATTCACCAGAATACAAATCTCAGAAAGACGCAGGATACAATATCTTTTATATGGGAATTAATATTGGTGCATTTGTATGTAATTTTTTCGGTGCTGCACTGTATAATATTTACGGTTGGTATGCTGCTTTCATTGCGGCCGGAGTAGGTATGTTCATAGGTATTATTATTTTCTGGTTTGGGACCAAGCATTACAAGCATGCGGACGTGATCAAACCAAAAGCCGAATCCGATATGTCATTAATTAAAATATTTGGTCTTATTCTTATTCCTTCTTTGATTTTTGGATTAATTCCTTTACTTTTTCCTTCCCCTCTCGTCGGTTCTGTCTCAACTGACGCCTTCTTATTTGGTTGTATCCCCGTTATTTTCTTTTATGCGCGGTTGTGGGTTAAATCTCCTTCTAACGAAAAAAGACCAATTGCGGCTATGTTGGCCATTTTCGCAGTGGTAATCGCTTTTTGGGCGGTATTCAAACAAAATGGGTCTACCTTGAATACATGGGCGAATAACTACACCGATAGAGAAGTACCTGCGGCTCTATTAGATGTTACAAATCAACTTCAATTAGCTGAAAAAATTACCTATAAAAAAGACTCTGTAACATTGATTGATAATCAATTCCGTCCTGTAGGAAAAGATTCATTACCACTTGAAAAAAATGACAAGAAACTAAAATCTCTTGATTATCCTCATTACTTTAAAAATCAATCGAAAGACAAATTACCTGCAGATGGAGAAGAGATTTATGCATATAACACGAATCTGTTTCAATCCGTAAATCCATTCTGGGTAATTGCTCTTACGCCTTTAGTTATTGCTTTCTTCAGTTTCCTTAACCGAAGAGGAAAAGAACCATCTACCCCAACTAAAATTGCTTTTGGATTACTAATTTCTGCACTTTCATGTTTCGTGATGGTCGGAGCAGTATACGCTAGCAACAATGGACTAGAGAAGTCTTCTGCCTGGTGGTTCATTTCTTCTTATGCCGTGATTACTATTGGAGAACTTTTTCTAAGCCCAATGGGGTTGTCACTTGTTTCGAAATTGAGTCCTCCTCGTTTAACTTCATTAATGATGGGTGGGTGGTTTTTAGCAACATCCATTGGGAATAAATTGTCAGGAGTATTAAGCTCTCTTTGGGATGGATACGATGATAAAGCAAATTTTTTCTATGTCAATGCTTTATTATTGGGCGCTGCTGCCTTGCTAATGTTTGCCATGTTAAAATGGTTGAATCAAATCTTTGAGGAATATAAATAATATATACTCTGTAGCTTCTCTTTACTTCATTAATACTTTGTGGGTTGTAATATGTTTTCTAAAAAAAAATTACCTGTTTGAATGAAATCCATGTTTTGTTATGGCTAACAATTCTTTCCCTATCCCTGTAATGGATACCATATTCAAAGGGAATTCTAGCAGAACATGACAGAAACTTAGGAAAAATAAAAAAGTAAGTCCTAAAGCATAATCATATAAATATATTCCGCAAGCGGCTATCCAAAGACCAATGACCACAATAAAACGAACTTTTGGAACCTTATGCCATCTGATAATTTCTGTTTTACTAAACCAATTAAGGTAATGATACAGATAGGCAAAAGCAATAAAACGCATCAATAGAATTCCCGTTTGAGAATAAAAAACAAGTTCTTTGGAGGCATCTAAATCTATTGCCTTGGTGCCGTTTACATAATATAATTGATCCCCATTTGCGTCTAAAAGCGGAGGAAGTTCCATTAAATTAAACTCTTTCAACACTTCAATATTTAAACCCAGGAACCCTTGACCATCTCCATCGTATGCTTGTTTCCCATAGGTTGATACCTCAAAAAAGGACGATTCATTAAATAAATTAAAGAGTAAAAAAGGAACTAAAACAAAAAAAGCAACCTGGATTAATCCAGAATAACTTCTTGACTTTAAGGCGCCATATAACATAAATAAACCTGTAAAAAGATAAACATGAATTAGTGTTGGAACTAAAGATGTCACGGTAAATGTTGCAAAAGAAGGCTTAAAAACCTCCTCACCACCGGCGTTAATGTAATTAGGAGAAAACCACTGATCCACGAATGCATAGACCAATAAAATACTAACGAGTTTCACCCACAAATTCTCCACAAGAACAAAGAGTATACTTGCTATTAGCGCAAGTGCCAGCAATTTACCATAAAGATTGAGTTCATCATATTGCTCAACAAAACTGGTATGAAATTCATATTTAATTGCGAAATAATCGTAGGAAATTACAATGGAAATTATTAACAATACAAGAAAATCATACTTTCCCTTTGTAAAATACTGACGATCGTGTAACCAACTGATTTCGGTGAGGTAATGAAGTGGACCTAAAAAAGCATATGCAAATAAAAAAGTTTCAAAAGGAAGAATGAAAGCAGCCATCATGCTCAAAAGCATTAGTCCAACATTTGCATAATTAATTTTATCTTCTTTCGTCAGTAACATAGGTTAGAATAAAGTAGGTTGTCCTTCGTCGTCTTCATCGGATGTAATGTCCCATTCCATCGTCGGAACTTCTTCTTCTGTCGCGTCTTCTGAAATTGTCAACTCAGATTCTTGTAATTCCTCTGGCCATGGTTCTTTTCCTTCATCAATTGAATGCGTTAATACAATCTCTTTTACTTTTAATTTCGTAAGTTGATTCCCCTGGGCTTTCATGCCTTTCACATCAATCATATCCGCCAAATTCAAGATATTGTCGGGTAAGTTTTTAGTTTCTTTTAAAAGTTTGTTATACACAATACGTGCTTCAGGGCGATATGCCGTCGACACTAAATCCATAAAGGAACCGTTACTTTCTGAAATAAAAAGTACTCGTTTATCTGTAGTTACCTCACACAAAAATCGTTTCACATAATGCAAATCTTTTTCAGCATCAAAATAAACGGAGGTTATTGGTCGATTTTGGTTCCATTTTTCAATGTGAATCATATCTTCGTCAAAATGAGTAGCCAAATCAAAAGAACTTAACCGATATTCTCCATTTTTGTATAAGGTCAAGATTTTATCGTCACCTTTAAATGAGCCCAAAAATTTACCTCTTTCTTCATCATTTAAGCGTCCAACTATGGTATCATACCAAATTTTTCTCGCTGCAAGTGTTGATCCTCCAACTTCTTTTTGTAAAATTTTTTGAATGATTTCTTTTGTAACCCTATTACCCGCAGAATTTCTTCCTTTGATAAGTTGTTCCCCTAAATCAACATCGAAACGCAGCCTTTTCAAATGAGGTCTTGGTCGCAACAACACCGTTACCACTTCTCGCTCTCCATTCGGATGAACCGAGAAATACAACATCTTAGAACCTTTGGTACCCTTTGTTAAATCATATTCTGTATCCCTTGTAATTGAATTCACATAGAAACGCTTCATCATTGTGGCACCTCCTACCCCATCTTGATAAAAAAGGTGATAAATAGTTCGGGTATCTCCCTTTTTCCATACACTTGCATAGATCAAGTCCTTGCCGACGAATTTTTTATCGGCTACTTTGGTAACAAGCATCTTTCCACTGGAAAAGAAACAAATAATATCATCAATTTCTGAACAATCGCATACCGACTCGTTCCTCTTCAACCCATAACCTATAAAGCCTTCTTCAAAATCAACATAAAGTTTTCTATTCGCTATAATCACTTTTGTTGCTGAAATGGTATCGAAAGTTTTAATTTCAGTTTTCCGTTCTTTTCCTGCCCCAAAACGTTTCTTAAGGTCTTTAAAATACTCTATTGAAAATTCAATTAAATTCGCCAAATTAGCTTTGACCTCCTCCATCTCTTCCTCAATTTTAACGAGAGCATCGTCAGCTTTTGAAGAATCAAAACGGGTTATTCTAATCATCGGAATTTGTGTCAAGCGGTGTAAATCATCCTCTTGTATCTCACGAATCAATTGCTTTTTAAATGGTTCAAATCTTTTGAAAAGGTATGTATACAAAGACTCTTTGTCACTGTAATGCTTAAAGTCAATATACATTTCATTATTGATGAATAACTTTTCTAACGTGGAGAAATGCCATTGGCGTTCAAGTTCATCCAATCGTATTTCCAGCTCTAACTTTAGAAGTCTAACTGTATTATCTGTATTGATCTTTAAAATTTCAGAAACACCCAAAAATCTTGGTTTTTCTCCGTCAATTATGGATGAATTTGGAGAAATAGATACTTCACAATCTGTGAAGGCGTAAAGCGCATCTATTGTTTTATCTGGCGAAACTCCAGGTGCGAGGTGCACAATTATCTCAGCTTCACTTGAGGTGTTATCTTCAATCTTTTTAATCTTTATCTTTCCTTTGTCATTGGCCTTGATCACCGATTCGATAAGTGAACCTGTGGTAGTACCGAAAGGAATTTCATTAATAATGAGTGTTTTGTTATCAACCTTTTTTATTTTAGCTCGAACGCGAACCCTACCACCACGTAAACCATCGTTATAACCTGAAAAGTCTGCCATCCCACCATTAGGAAAGTCTGGTAAAATCTCTACTTTTTTCCCCCTTAAATGGTTTATGGATTGATCGATAAGTTCAATAAAGTTGTGCGGCAAGAATTTACATGCCATTCCAACAGCGATTCCTTCTGCACCTTGCGCTAACAATAAAGGGAATTTCATTGGTAGCTGCTCAGGCTCTTTATTTCTGCCGTCGTAGCTGGCGAGCCAATTGGTTGTTTTAGGATTGAATGCTACATGCAATGCGAATTTAGATAACCTTGCCTCAATGTAACGGGGTGCTGCGGCACCGTCTCCAGTTAAGGTATTTCCCCAATTTCCCTGACAATCAATCAAAAGTTCTTTCTGTCCTAATTGCACCAGCGCATCCCCAATGGAGGCATCTCCATGTGGGTGGTACTTCATAGTATTACCAATAATATTCGCAACTTTATTGTAACGTCCATCTTCCATTTCTTTCATGGAATGTAAGATTCTTCGTTGAACAGGTTTTAAACCGTCAAATAAAGCAGGAACAGCACGCTCAAGAATTACATAACTCGCATAATCCAAAAACCAGTTTTCGTACAAACCACTTAGAGGAACGATATTTTCGTCCACTTTTTTATTCTCAAAGGGATTGTGCTCGTCGCCTTGATTCTGTAAATTATCGTTTATACCTTCTTCTTCTGCCATGTTAAGATGCAATTTCTAATTCGTCAGATTCTTCGGAAGCTGTAGCTTCGGCAAGATCTTTTTCAACGCGCAAATTATCGATAATAAAATCCTGTCTTTCTTGTGTGTTCTTACCCATAAAATAGGACAAAATGGAATCTATTGAAGCATCTTTTGTCAGCAATACAGGTTCCAATCGAATATCTTCTCCGATAAAGTGAATAAATTCATCTGGTGAAATTTCACCTAAACCTTTAAAGCGTGTTATTTCTGGATTTTTTCCCAACTCAGCGATTGCGTTCCTTCTTTCTTCATCTGAATAACAATAAATTGTTTTCTTTTTATTGCGCACTCTAAAAAGCGGTGTTTGAAGCACATACACATGATTTCGCTTTACTAAATCAGGAAAGAATTGAAGAAAAAACGTCAGCAACAGCATGCGGATATGCATACCATCAACATCTGCATCCGTTGCAATTACAATACGATTATATCGTAAATTGTCCATATCCTCTTCAATATCTAAAGCGGCTTGAATCAAATTAAACTCTTCGTTTTCGTAAACAACTTTTTTAGTAAGTCCATAACAATTCAAAGGTTTTCCTCTAAGGGAAAATACCGCTTGTGTATTCACATCGCGAGATTTAGTAATTGAACCACTCGCCG
>DORI01000025.1 GCA_003512365.1 Crocinitomicaceae bacterium
ACAACTATTGTCGCTGTTCAACCAAAAATTTTATCCTACACACAAAGAACAAAATTTGAACATGCAGGTGCCGCAGGTGGATTTATTGACAAGTACTATTTTCCTTTTTGTCGCGGGAGAATTTTCGATGAATTAGAGACTGACAATTCTCAATACGATACAAACATGGAGGTTGCTTGGACTTCAGGTGCTGCAATGATGGTGAGAGCAAAAGAGTTTATTGAAATTGGTGGCTTCGACCCAGATTTCTTTGCTCACATGGAAGAAATTGACTGGTGTCTAAGGGCTCAATCCTTAGGCTATACTTTGATGTTTTGTCCTGAAAGTACGGTCTACCATTTAGGCGGTGGAACGATGCCATACTCCTCACCGTTTAAAACATATTTAAATTTCAAGAACAACCTATCTATGATAATTAAAAACCATCAAGGATGGTTATTTCCTTTGTTATTTATTCGTATGTCTCTTGATGGTATAGCGGCATTTAAGTTTTTATTCGAAGGAAAAATATCTCTTTTGTGGGCGGTTTTTAAATCTCACATGAGTACCTACAAAAACCTGCCAAGAAACCTAAAAAAAAGAAGTCAAATAAAACAGACAAGAAAGAAAGCACTTTTAAACTACAAAGGCAGTATTGTTTGGGGATTTTACATTATGAAAACAAAAAACTATCGCTCGCTCAATAAAAGAAGATTTGAATTATGAAGAAGGTACTTTATTCCATTTTTTTCTTTAACGTAATATCTATTTCAGCTCAAGTACCCCAACTTCAGCAGGCAAGTGATCAAGCTGAAAAGAAATTGGGTCAAACTACATCAAAAAATGAAAAAATAAATCCTACAAATAGGGTTAACCCCTTTATAGGAACAGGTGGGCACGGACATACATTCCCTGGAGCAACAGCACCTTTTGGCATGATTCAATTGAGCCCAGATACGCGTCATGATGGTTGGGACGGATGCTCAGGATACCATTATTCGGATTCAATTATTTATGGCTTTTCTCATACTCATTTAAGCGGAACAGGAGTTCCAGATTATTGTGACTTGTTAGTTTTGCCCACAACAAAAAAAGGTCAAAAACTTCCTGGTTATCTCTCTAAAAAAGGTTTCGGCGCGAAATTTAAGCATTCCAACGAGAGTGCAAAACCGGGCCTTTACAGCGTGTTACTCCATGAAGAAAACATACAAGTAAGATTGGTCGCAGGTAAGAGAGCTGCCATTCACGAGTACTCGTTTCCTGAAAACAATAAACCAAAAATTGTTATCGTTGATCTCGAACACCGCGATAAATTATTGAAAGGAGAAGTTAATGTTGACACTAAAAATAAAAACTTAATTGAAGGATCACGAATATCTTCCTCTTGGGCATCGGAACAGCATTTCTATTTTTCAATGATCTTGAGTAGCCCGTATCAAAAAATAAAAAAATTAAAGGGTCAGCGATATGCTGTATATTTCCCGAAAAACACGAAAAAATTGTACCTTTTCGTTGGGATTTCAGCCGTGGATAAAGAAGGAGCACGCAAGAACCTTGAGTCCGAAAACAATGCTGAAGGAAAAAATTTTATTTCAAAATTTACAAGCGTACTAACCAAAACTATGCTTTCATGGGACAAGGAGCTTTCCGGCATTTCCATCAATTCTTTAAATAATGACTTCATAACAAATTTTTATACGGCATTGTATCATTCTTACACTGCACCAAACTTATTTTCTGACGCTGATGGAAGATATAGAGGAAGAGACAACAAAGTACATCAGTTAGAAAATGACGACCAATATACTGTTTTTTCCTTATGGGATACATACCGAGCTAATCATCCCCTATTCACCATAACCCAACAACAAAAGACCAATGCTTTTATTCGAACATTTCTAAGACAATATGACGAGAGTGGTGATTTACCGGTTTGGGAGTTAGCAGGAAATGAAACAGAATGTATGATTGGCTACCATGCAGTGAGTGTAATTGCCGATGCATATTTGAAAGGGATTGAAGGTTTTGATGCAAAAAAAGCTTTGCTGGCGATGCACCATACCTCTCAAATTAACGAATTTGGAAAAAATAATTTCCAGGAAAAGGGATTTATAAGTGCTGAGCAAGAACCTGAATCTGTATCCAAAACATTGGAATATGCCTACGACGAATTCTGTATCAGTGAGATGGCAAAGAAATTAAATAACGACACACTGGCATCAAAACATTTACTTTCAAGTTATTACTTTATTAATTTATTTGATCCAACGACTAAATTCATGCGCGCAAGACGTCAAGCACAATGGTATAGTCCTTTCTCTGCAAATGAAGTGAATTTTAATTATACGGAAGCAAACAGCTGGCAATATTCACTTTATGCACCGCAACATATTGCCGTTTTACGAAATCTTTTGGGCGGTCCTGATTCACTTGAATCGTGGTTAGATCGATTATTCAGTACAGCATCTGAATTAAGCGGAAGAGAACAGGCCGATATCACAGGCCTCATTGGACAATATGCGCACGGAAACGAACCTTCCCATCACATGGCCTATTTGTACAACTACACAAACGCACCTTACAAAACTCAATATTACGTTGATAAAATTCTCAAAGAAATGTACCGAAATGCTCCGGATGGTTTATCTGGAAATGAAGATTGTGGTCAAATGAGCGCTTGGTTTGTTTTAAGTTCCTTAGGCATCTACCCTATTGCTCCAGGAAAACCTGTTTATGAAATTGGAAGACCAAAAATTGATGGCGCAACAATACGACTCGAAAATGGAAATAAAATTGAAATTTACACCTTAAATAACGATGAAAATCACCCCTATATTCAATCCGTAAAATGGAACAAAATTGAACTTAAAAATTTACAAATTAATCATTCCGACTTGATGGCTGGTGGTGTCTTAGTATTACAAATGGGTGAATTTCCAAATAAAAATATCAAAGGAAATGTAGATGATGACAAAATCCCGAATTCTTTGGTACCTGTACCATTTATTGTGACGGAGGAACGTGTTTTTGATGATGTGTTGAAAATAAGTTTAGGACATGTTAAGCTCAATTCGAGTGACGAGTATTTTCTTTTTTATTCGATAGATTCTTCAGAATGGGAGGTCTATGAAAACCCTTTCATCATCACTAAATCCTGTAAAGTATCCTTAAAGCTTCAACGCAGAACTGCAGATAGTCAACTAACGCACAGCAAAATTGTAAGTGGCGTTTTCACAAAAAGAGATGCTGGGACTAAATTAAATTTAAAAACTGCTTACGCCAAACAATATGCGGCTTCTGGAGATTTTGCTCTAGTTGATGGATCAAGAGGTGGTAATGAATTTCGAACGGGTGATTGGCAGGGATTTTATGGTGAGGACGTTGTTGCGGAAGTTACTTTTGATTCAACTAAGAATTTTAGTCGATTTGGTGTTTCTGCAATTAGAGATCAAAAATCATGGATTTTTTTTCCAAGTAAAATAGAAGTTGAAATTTCAAAGGATGGAACTATTTTCGAAAAATTACCACCAATACAAATTAAACAAGCGGAACCCACAGACAAAAATCCTGAGCGCATGGAGTTTTTTGTTGACTATTCAGCATCTAAACCTGTAAAAGTAATTCGTTACAAAATTAAAAATCCCGGAGTTTGTCCAACATGGCACCTCGGAAATGGAAACAAAACGTGGTTATTTATTGACGAATTATTATTTAAATAACTATTTCAAATGACTGACGAAATAGCCAAAAAAGCGCTTATCGATTACATTTCCTCGAGGGTAAACATCAATAAAGACGAAGAAATTCTTATTAAAGAGCGCTTTCATTTGAAGGAATTTAAAAAGAAACAGTTTTTC
>DORI01000066.1 GCA_003512365.1 Crocinitomicaceae bacterium
AAAAAGAAGCCGTAACACCACCCGTGGTAGGGTCTGTTAAATATGAAATATACGGCAAACCGGCATCCGCTAATTGACCTAATTTTCCAGATACCTTAGCCATTTGCATAAGTGAAAATCCTGCCTCCATCATTCGGGCGCCTCCTGATTTAGATATAATCATGAAAGGAGCTTTAATTTTAATGGCTTCGTCGATTGCCCGGGCAATTTTTTCACCCATTACAGAACCCATTGAACCACCTATAAAACCGAAATCCATTGCCGAAATAACAAAGTCTCTTCCATTCAACGTTCCTTTTGCAGATCGAACAGCGTCCTTTAAGCCCGATGCTTTTTGTGTTGACTTGATTCTGTCTGCATATTTTTTTGTGTCTTCAAATTTCAAAGGATCTCCTGACGACAAATTTGCATCCAATTCTGTGTATTTACCTTCATCGAAAATAAGTTGAAAATACTCTTCTGAACCAATTCTCTCGTGATGCGAACATCTTTCACATACGTAATTATGCTTCATTAAATCATCGGAAGTGTACAAGGTTTTACAATTCGAACACCTTACCCATAAACCTTCTGGGGTTTCTTTTTTCTCACTTGTAGAAGTAGTTATACCTTCCTTATTTCTTTTGAACCAACTCATAAATTATATGGTTTGAATATTATTTAAATCTGAAAAACTCTGCTCCAATCGCTTATTAAATGTGATTTCTCCTTCTCTCAACCATTTTCGCGGGTCGTAAAACTTTTTATTTGGAAAATCGTCGCCGTCAGGGTTACCTATTTGAGTTTTTAAATAATCTTTTTTATTTAACACATAATCACGAACACCTTCAGTAAATGCAAATTGCAAATCTGTATCTATGTTCATTTTAATAACACCATAACCAATCGCTTCTCGAATTTCCTCTACGCTTGAACCGGAACCTCCATGGAAAACGAAATCTATTGGGTTTTTAGATGTTCTATACTTATTTTGAATGAAATCTTGAGAATTTTTTAAAATAATGGGAGTCAATTTTACATTACCCGGCTTATAAACTCCATGAACATTGCCAAAAGCAGCAGCAATGGTGAATCTTGGAGAAATTTTATTTAATTCCTCGTATGCGTACGCTACCTCTTCAGGTTGGGTATATAGTTTCGAATTGTCAACATCGGTATTATCTACACCATCCTCTTCTCCTCCTGTTATTCCCAATTCTATTTCCAAGGTCATTCCTATTTTGCTCATACGAGTCAAATATTCTTTACATAATTCAATATTTTCCTCAATTGGCTCTTCCGATAAGTCTATCATGTGAGAAGAATAAAGAGGTTTCCCTGTTTGTTTGTAAAATTCTTCTCCCGCTTCCAACAAGCCATCAATCCATGGTAAAAGTTTTTTGGCGCAATGGTCTGTGTGCAAGATAACTGTCGCTCCATAAGCCTCAGCCATGGTATGAACATGCTTTGCACCTGATATTCCTCCTAAAATTGCAGCTTTCTCATTCTTATTTTCCAAACCCTTGCCTGCAAAATAGTGAGCGCCTCCATTTGAAAACTGAATAATAACTGGAGCATTCAAGCGCGCTGCCGTTTCCATAACACCGTTAACAGTACTAGTACTCGTCACATTGATAGCAGGTAAAGCAAATCCTTTATTTTTTGCGTAAGCAAATAATTTCTGAACGTTATCTCCAGTAACTACCCCTGGTTTTAAAAAGTCCTCCATTCTGTTTCGTCTTGTTGATTGGTCAGCAAAGTTAAGCAATGAATTGAAAAGTTAAACATACTGAACGAATTAGTCACGCACTTTTCTATTCAATTACAATATTTAAATTTATCTGTCGTTTTGATAATAAATTAAAAAAGCCTATGGTCAATAAATACCTAAAAAATCTTTCTACTGAAAATAAAGATGCGGAAAAGCCGAGTAATTACAGTATTCAATTTTTAATCAATTACAGTAAATCCATCGAACACAAAAAACTAAAGAAAAAATCCGTTTTTTTATTTCAAAATTAATCAGAGCCTCGTAAAGAGGCTTTTTTTATCTCAAGCAAAAAGACAAGACCTCAGACAAAAAGGTATCCGGTGCTTCGGCATGTACCCAATGTCCTGCATCAGGTATTGTGACTAGTTGACTATCTGGAAAAATTGACTCTAAATCCGTAATATCTTCATCTAAAATATAATTGGAAAGCTCGCCTCTGATAAACAGAGTTGAAATCCACGATTCATTCTTAGGGATATCTTTTAAAATCTCAGACATATTTTCAACTAAAACAGGAAAATTCATTCTCCACTCCAATTTTCCTTTTTCCTTCCAATAAAGATTTTTCAATAAAAACTGTATTACACCCTCATTATCTACATAATTTCGTAAGTGTTGTTCAGCTTGGCTTCTCGCTGAAATAGTTGAAACGTTTAGGGAGTTTATTGCTGAAATAATATGTTGATGATGGGGGGGATACGCTTTAACTCCCATATCTACAACCACTAATTTATCCAAATTTTCGGGATTCATCTGTGCGAATCGCATCGCTACTTTTCCACCCATAGAATGACCAAGAAGAATAAATTTCGGGAGATCGAGTTGTGTAATCAATTCTTTTAAATCACTCACCATCAATTCGTAGGTGAATTCATCTGACCAAGGTGAATGGCCGTGGTTGCGTAAGTCTACCAATATAACTCTGTAATAGTCCGCAAGTTTTTTAGCGTGTGTGGCCCAATTATCACTAAAGCCAAATAAACCATGTAAGATAACAAATGGCTTTCCCTCGCCAACTTCTCGGTAGAATAGTTTCATTACTTTTTGGCTACATCTTGAACACTGAGAACCTTGATCTGGAATTGCTCCTCATTAATTGTATTTACAACCTCGCTTATTTTTCCTTCATTTATTTTAGTTGAATCGAAATATATTCGGCAAATTTGCTTCTCAGCATCAATAACAAAATCATATTCAACTTTTGAAACTCCCCCTGTAGCTTTTAAATTCTTTCGAATCGAGCCACCACAACCTTGCTCACATGTCATACCAGTAATTTCTGCCGTTAACATTTTGTTTGGATGAACGATTTGCTCCTTTTTTTCCACCTTTACCTGTTCAGGAGTAGCTACATCAGCAGGTTGATTTTTACAAGAGAATACCAATGAAATTAAGGTTATTAAGTATAGTTTATTAGTTCTCATATTAATGAAATTTTGTTCGTTCAGAAAGTATCGCTAGTTGTTGTTTTTCAAAATCAACACCAATTATCTTTGGAATGGCTCTAGAACAGTGTCTTGACCATAAAGCATAAGAATTTGATCCCGTACCCAACATAAGAAGATGGTCTCCTTCTTTCAGTTTCGGAATCTGAGCATCTTTTTGTAGGTAATCACCAGCAAAACACAAAGGTCCAGCAATATCTGTAGTTTCAAAGGATTCTTCATTGACTTCAAAATTCTTATTTAAGGCAACAAATTCAATTCCTCTTGGTTTCACATAAGCATCTCTCAAGAGAAAATCTGCACCCAAATGGACATAGGCCAATTGCTTTTTTCCGCGTTGCAGTACATATTCAACTTCGGATAAGGCAAAACCACAATAAAAATGGCACCACTGACCGAATTCTGTAACTACTTGGTATTTTCGTAAATTTGTTTGATTATATAACATATCAGCATACTTCATCATTTGCGAAGGTTCCTCTGACAATAACTCAGGTTTCAACCCACCACCAATATCTATTCGTTGAATCCTTCTCGTTATTTTATTTATGCTTAAAAGCTCATTGATTTCATCTGCTAATGCAACAACATCAGCTATTGCATTTACGGCATTTTGAATATTTCCTAGAGCACTTCCAGAATGCACATGTAGTTGCGAGATAGGGTGATTCAAACAAGCATTACGAATGGCCTCTCGANNTGAAATTGGTTCCCCGAATTTCGATTCATCATGCGATACATGGTAAAGTTCTGGTGATCCTGTTTCTGTCATTGGATTAATGCGTAGACCTATCGTAAAATTTGGATTTTCAGGAATTCGATTTAATTCGTCCAATGAATTCAAGTTTAATTTGATTTCGGGATACAAATTATGACACGCAATTATTTCTGATTTTGTTTTAACTGGTGAGTCAAATACTAAATTTATTGGGTCAATTCCAGCAGAAATGGCCATTTCAACCTCCTCCATGGAAGCAGCCTCTAGTCCAAATCCTTTAGAAACAATATAACGAAGTACCGCCGGATGAGGATTGGTTTTTATTGCGATTGCGTGCAACGCATCAAACGAAGAAAATGCCTTTTTGAGATGCGATAAATACTTTTCTAATTGATTCCATGATTGAAAAATTAGAGCTGTATCTTCAGTTTTTTGAATTTCTGACAACTGTTTAACAGTCCAAAGTCCCTCTTCTTTTAACGCCTTCATTTAAACAAGGTATCTACAGCCTTTTCAATGATTTCAATTAGTTTTAAATCATTTTGTGGCATAAAGCGTTTATTCGCGAGTTGGCGTCTTATAGAATAAGAACCAATCGCCAATCTTATGAAAGACTTTTCGCCGTATTGTACGGGTTGTCCAATAAACACGCGATTAAATCCTTGTAGACCTTCGTGTTCGTTTTGGACAAGATAATCGAATAATTTTTTCAAATGGACATTATCCAAGGCGTTACCATCCACCAGAACCATGAAGGAAACAATACTGTCGTTCGTTAACTCCATATTTGGCATTAGTTGAAAATAATCGCTCTGCGCAAGTCTTCCTGTAACAACTTGGTTCCATCTTCTGATAAGTGCGTTCGATTCAACCGAAGGAAACGCTAAAAACGCCTTCATTTCTTCAATGGCAATTTCCCAACGCATACGAAGACCAACGTTTATTTCATTTGGAAGCTGACTTCTTATTTCCTTAAAACTTGGAGGAAAATCATAGGAAGAAAACAGATTTTCATAACCTTTTATAATAGATGCTTCCTTATTTATAAATTTATCAGACCAAGTTTTAGGTACTAGAAGTGCACCGCAAAACGGAGGCGCTTGATAAAATTTAGATCCTGTGGCCATAAGCATTACACCTTTACTCAACATGGAATGAATCAAAACGGGATCTGTCCTAAACTGACACAAATCCACAACCCACATGATTCCGTCCTTAAATTCATCAATAATTGCTAGATCGTCCTTAATACCAGACTTACTTCCAAAAACTAAATTTCCAATTATAGGTTGATTTGGATGTGCTGCTATTATTTTACGAATAGCCTCGCTCCTATTGGAAATATGGCCGGTTTCCTCTCGTGCCGCTAGATAGAAAACTTTTGATTTTA
>DORI01000280.1:0-927 GCA_003512365.1 Crocinitomicaceae bacterium
TCAGTTCAAAATGACCATTTGACCCCGCTACAGCAACTGCCATATCATTTCCCATCACTTGAGCACAGACCATTGTAAGCGCTTCCGGTTGAGTAGGGTTTACTTTTCCTGGCATAATAGAAGAACCAGGTTCGTTGTCAGGAATAACAATTTCTCCGATCCCACATCTAGGCCCAGAAGACAACATACGAATGTCGTTGGCAATTTTCATTAAGGCCACGGCAGCGCGTTTTTGTGCTCCAGAAAGCTCAACCATAGCATCGTGAGCAGCAAGAGCTTCAAATTTGTTTTTTGCGGTGACAAAAGGCAAACCTGTAAAATCAGAAATTTTCTGAGCAACAAGCACGTCATAACCTTTTGGGGTGTTAAGTCCGGTCCCCACAGCGGTTCCGCCTAAAGCGAGTTCAGTAACCGCTACTAGCGCATTGTTAATAGCACGAATTGAGTTGTCAATCTGCGCGACATAACCACTAAACTCCTGACCAAGGGTAAGTGGAGTAGCGTCCATGAAATGCGTTCTCCCTGTTTTTACTACGTTTTGAAAAGCCACAACTTTTTCTTGTAATACATTTCGTAAGTGTTTTAATCCAGGCAAGGTATTTTCGACAGTAATTTTATAAGCGGCAATATGCATTGCTGTCGGATAAGTGTCGTTTGAAGATTGTGATTTGTTTACATCGTCGTTTGGGTTTAGTGCCTTTTCGTCATCTAACAAACTTCCGCCAGTTAACACGTGGCCACGATTTGCAATTACTTCGTTGCAGTTCATGTTAGATTGAGTTCCAGAACCTGTTTGCCAAACAACAAGAGGAAATTCTTGGTCGTGCATCCCGGTTAATATTTCGTCACAAACTTTAGAAATCAACTCTTTTTTATCAGAATTTAACACACCCAACTCAAAATTTGCGTGAGCGGCAGCCTTTTTTA
>DORI01000280.1:975-3114 GCA_003512365.1 Crocinitomicaceae bacterium
CCAATTTTGAAGTATTTTAATGAACGTTCTGTTTGGGCTCCCCAATATTTATCAGCAGGCACATTAACCTCGCCCATAGTGTCTTTTTCTATTCTAAAATTCATTTTTTGTGATTTATTCGTTTTTAATTTATAATTTTACCTTGTAAATCGTTGCAAAATTAATAAAGATGAGCACTTTTGGAATCGTATTGTTCTTTTTAATTGCCGGAATGGCTTTTTGGTTATTGTTTTTCCTTTTAGGATTTATTGTTCCGTATTGGATTACGTTGGGTGTATTTGAACAACTACGACCAAAAAGAATTTTTGAAGAAAAAAACGAAAAGAAATAAATTAAGCGTCTTAGCCGCTTTTTTATTGCGCGATAATTTGGTCTAAGTTTCTTTCAATTCTCCGACAGATATCATCAATAGGAAGGTCATTATCATCTGTTCCAAATGGATCTTCAATTTCTTCTGCTAGCACTTCAATACTTACTAAAACATAGAAGAAAAACACAGATATTATAATTGAGTAGTATCCGAACTGAACTACAAAAGCCAAAGGAAGCGTCACCACATAAAGAAATACAAACTTTTAAAAAAACATGCTGTAAGAATAAGGAATGGGTGTGTTTTTAATTCTTTCGCAGCCGCCCAAACTATCGATGAGTTGCGCGAGATGTTTTTCAAGGGCCAAAAAGGTTTCTTCGGAAATAAGACCAGATTTTTTTGTGACGCCAGTTTTTGTTGTATTTGTGTCATTATATGCAAAGGCGCGTGTGTTGTCTGTTCCAAATTTAATGCGGCATATGGAATATCGCGAAGACGGTCTCTCATGGCATTTGTAAAATGTATGATTTATGCCATTCAGCGTCTTGTTTAGGCAAGACAGCATTAATTTTAAGAATAAAATTTCGCGAGTCATTCACCACTGAACCCCATAATTTTCTTCCCTCCCACCAAAGATCGTAGGCAGTATTCGTTCTAAAAATCAATAAAAGAGAAATAACAAAACCAAGCAATTGGTATACTTTCGGTAACTTTTCAAATAACTCGGCATGAAATAATTTTTGCTCAGCATAAACCAAAAGAGCCGTAAGTAAACCAATGTAAATGAGTTGTTTCCATAGAATCCTTAAGGTGTCGCTATGAATAATTGAAAAAATTAAGTTTATCCAGTTTTTTGGATTATATTGAATCATTCTAAATCTTCTTTCGTTGTAGCATCAAAAGTACTAAACCTCCTTCTTTTTCTTTAATTTCGTCAAAGAAAAAACAACTAAAAAAATGGAGATAACACCAGAAATTCAAGATCGCCTCGAAAAACTTAACAACAAATATGGAGCGTTGGGGCAAGACTTACTTTCATATCTTGATGGCCTTTTGTACGCAGATGTTACCACCTACTGGGACTATATTCAAATAGACACATTGTTAAGCCTTCAGAAGCCAAAAACAAAATTTCCTGATGAAGTTGTTTTTATAATGTATCACCAAATAACGGAACTTTATTTCAAATTAGCATTGCGTGAGTTTCAACAATTAGGTCAATCAGATCAACTAAACAAAGAGTTTTTTATTGCTCGAGTGACAAGGATTAATCGCTATTTTGAAGCATTAACAAATAGTTTTGATATTATGGTTGATGGAATGGAGAAAGACCAATTCTTAAAATTCAGAATGTCTTTGCTTCCTGCAAGCGGCTTTCAATCTGCCCAATATAGGGAAATTGAAATATACAGCACAGATTTTCTTAATTTGGTAGCGAAGGACAAAAGAAATTCGTACAAGGAGAATTCTCCGATAAGAGATATGTTTGAAGAAGTATATTGGAAATATGGCGCAACAGAAGTAGAAACACAAAAGAAAACGCTAACATTAACGCAATTTGAGGAAAAATACAAGGAATCATTTATTTCGTTAGGCGAAAAATGTAAACAGCACAACTTATGGCAAGTTTATTTGCGTTTATCTAAATCAGAACAAGAAGACCCACTTGTTATCCATTGTTTAAAAGAAAACGACACGAACGTAAATATTAATTGGCCTCTAGTTCACTATAAATCAGCTGTTCGCTATTTAGCAAAATCGGATAGTGTTGTTCCGGCAACAGGGGGAACCAATTGGCAAAAGTATCTACCCCCTAGGTTTCAAAAGCG
>DORI01000198.1:0-4955 GCA_003512365.1 Crocinitomicaceae bacterium
AATTCTTACGGTTCCAGAAAGGTAGGTTGATGTGTTTGTCATGGCTAAATCTAATCCATAAAAAACAACATCGTATTTTTCTGTTTCTGCTATTTGTGCAACATTCAACGTGTTACTTTTCAAATGCTGATTTTTGAAACGATCTCGTTTAGAACATGTTGGGTTGTTTTCTTGTGCAAATGAAGAGACACATAAAAATATTAAAAGGGGTAGCGCAAATTTCATTGAGTAATTTTTGATAAAAATAAGTATTATTGAGATTAATTCAATCAATAAATAGAGCCAGATAACTTTTAAAATCGTATGTAAAAATGCTACCTTTGTGTTGTGAGACATTTAATTCTAGTTTTAACCTCTTACATGTTCCTTGTTTCCATTGCACCAAATATGCAAGGAAGCCAATTATTAAATATTCCTCGTTTAGTCTCTCATTACAATCAATTTCACAAAGCTGAAGGAATGTCGTTTCGCGAATTTCTTTTAGAACATTATGTGAAATGTAAAACAGATAATGATACGGAACACCGGAAACTTCCATTTAAATCTGTAATACAAGTAGGTAGCATTTTCTACTTAAATCAACCGGAAAATATACTCGCACATTTCCAAATTACAGATAGAAAACCAATTGCGGATAAGGTTTTTTTTTCTTACTGCAATGGTTATTTTTCCAAAAATTATTTTTCTATTTGGCATCCGCCTCAATTGGCCTAATTAACAAATTTCGTTAGTTAATTATATCCAATTTATTTATGTTAAATCGAATCATTTTATGGTCGATTCAGAACAAGTTAATCGTTGCTGTCTTGACCTTTTTTATTATCGTTTGGGGAATTTTATCATTGCAAAAACTGCCAATTGATGCCGTTCCTGACATCACAAATAATCAAGTTCAAATTGTAACTTCTTCTCCCTCCAGTGGAGCTGAGGACATTGAACGATTTGTGACTTTTCCTGTGGAACAAACGATGGCTACAATTCCAGGAATTGAGGAAATACGCTCATTTAGTCGTTTCGGATTGAGTGTTGTAACGATTGTATTTGATGAAGAAACTGATCCTTATTGGGCAAGACAGCAGGTTTCAGAGAGGCTGATTCAGGTCCAAGGTGAAATACCATCCGGATATGGAGAGCCAACGATGGCACCAATGAGTACTGGACTTGGAGAAATTTACCAATATGTTGTGCGAGCGAAAAAGGGATATGAGAAAAAATATTCAAAAGCTGAACTTAGAACTATTCAGGACTGGATTATTCGTCGACAGCTGCTAGGTGTTCCTGGCGTTGCGGATGTTAGTGGTTTTGGTGGAGAGGTTAAGACCTATGAAATTGCTCTTGAACCAATAAAGCTTAAATCGTTGGGTTTATCTGTATCAGATGTATTTGAGGCTGTTGAAAGGAATAGTGGTAATACAGGAGGAGCCTATATTGAAAAAAATAACCTCACTACCTACATAAAAACGGAAGGATTATTAAAATCGATACAGGAAATTGAACAAATTCGTATTACTTCATCTGAGGCGAAAATTCCAATTTTTATCAGGGATGTTGCCAAAGTTTCATTCGGAAGTTTACCAAGATTTGGCGCCTTAACGTTTGATGACAAAGGAGAAGCAGTTGGAGGAATTGTCCTAATGTTGAAAGGAGCAAATAGTTCCGAGGTTATTAAATCCGTAAAAGAGCGCATGGAACAGATTAAAAAGACGCTCCCAGAAGGAATCGAAATAGATGTTTATTTGGATAGGACTCATTTGGTGGATCGCGCCATATCGACTGTCACTACTAATCTCATCGAAGGTGCGTTGATTGTAATATTAATTTTAGTATTAATCCTAGGAAATTTTAGAGCAGGACTTATTGTGGCCTCGGTAATTCCACTTTCAATGTTAATCGCTATATCGCTTATGAACATTTTTAACGTTAGTGGGAATTTGATGAGCCTTGGAGCTTTAGATTTTGGACTTATAATTGACGGTGCAGTAATTATTGTTGAGTCTACACTTCACTTTTTGCACCTCAAGCAAAAAAAGAGTTTGTCGACAAGCGAAATGGATGAAACTGTTTACAAGTCGGCTTCTAAATTTAGTTCAAGTGCAATTTTTGGTCAATTAATTATTTTGGTCGTATACCTCCCAATTCTTGCATTAGTCGGAATTGAAGGTAAAATGTTTATGCCAATGGCACAAACCGTGATGTTTGCCATAATTGGAGCTTTATTGTTGTCTTTTACTTATGTTCCAATGATGTCCTCTGTTTTTTTAAGTAAAAAGATAAGTCTTAAAAAGACATTCAGCGACCGTATAGTGGAAAAAATCAAATCATTCTATTTACCTGTATTACTTATAGTATTAAAGAAAAAAAAGTTGGTTTTAGTATTCCTCCTTTCTTTTTTTATCGGCAGTATAGCACTTTTTTCAACTTTAGGTTCTGAATTTATACCAAATCTTGACGAAGGTGATTTTGCTGTGGAAATGAGGTTGATGACGGGTTCAAGCTTAACAAAAACGATTGAATCAACACAGAAAGCGTCAAAAATGTTATTGGAGGAATTCCCAGAGGTAAAATCCGTAGTTGGAAAAATCGGAACAGCAGAAATTCCCACTGATCCAATGCCAATGGAGGCCTGTGATTTGATGATCATTTTGAAACCGAAGGACGAATGGACAAGTGCTACAACTAAGGATGAGTTGGCAGAAAAAATGCAAAATAGATTAGAAACGATTCTTCCCGGAGTATCATTTGGATTTCAACAGCCGATACAAATGCGATTTAACGAATTAATGACAGGGGCCAAGCAAGATATTGTAGTTAAAATTTATGGCGAAGATTTCAACATGTTAGAAAAATATGCAAAACAGATAGGAGGAATTGCTGGAAAGATTAACGGAGTTCAAGATGTTTATGTTGAGGAAATGACAGGTCTTCCACAGATGACGATACGCTATCATAGGGAACAACTTGCAAAATATCAGGTTAGTGTGGAAGAAATAAATAGGGCAGTAAACATAAGTTTGGCAGGTCAACCGACGGGACTTGTTTTTGAAGGAGAAAAAAGATTTGATTTGGTAATAAAATTAGATGAAGCCTCTAGAAATAATATTCAAATGATAGAACAAATACATGTAGTAAACGAGCAAGGCACAGAGATTCCATTAAGCGAATTAGCTGAAATTTCAGTTCAGGAAGGCCCAAATCAAATTCAACGCGATGATGCTAAAAGAAGAATTATTGTAGGATTCAATGTACGTGGACGTGATGTCGCTTCAATCGTTGAAGAATTGAAAAACGAGATTTCACGTCAAGTAAAATTTGCGCCTGGTTATTATCCAACCTATGGTGGAACATTTAAAAATCTAGAAAATGCTCAAAAAAGATTGTTGATAGCTGTTCCCGCATCTTTACTTCTCATTTTCTTTTTGTTGTTTCTCGCTTTCAAATCCGTAAAACAAGCAACCTTAATTTTTTCGGCTATTCCATTGGCAGCAATTGGTGGAATAGTTGCACTCTGGATTAGAGATATGCCCTTTTCCATTTCGGCTGGAGTTGGTTTTATTGCACTTTTTGGTGTGGCAGTTCTTAATGGTATTGTGTTAATCAGTGAGTTTAATTCACTTAAATCGAAGGGTTCATCTCTCTCATTTACAATTGTTAGGGGCACACTAAATCGATTAAGACCTGTTTTGTTGACTGCTTCAGTAGCTTCATTGGGATTTGTTCCAATGGCCTTTTCAATGGGGAGTGGTGCGGAAGTTCAAAAACCATTAGCTACAGTGGTGATTGGAGGACTTATTAGCGCTACCATTCTCACCCTTTTTATTTTACCCATCTTATACGCCATGTTTGAAAAAATCTCTTTTAAAAAAAGTAGCTCTACTACATTATCAATGCTCTTGATTTTATCCATTAATTCATTTCAAGGTTATAGCCAATTTGATCAACAAAAATTGATTGATTACATGAAGAAAAATAGTTCTGAAATCGCATCGATTAGACTCAATAGCGAAATTGCAAGACAATCAAAATTAGGCTTAATGGAATTGCCTAAGTCTTCTTTGAACGGGATGTTTGGTCAATATAATTCGTATTCAATAAAAGACAACAACCTCACCATCAATCAGACAATTCCATTTCCTACTGTTTTTCAATCGGTAATAAAAATGTCTAGCAATGAGCAAGCTATTGAAAATGAAAATCTTAATTGGAAAATAAGGGAAAGTGAATTAGCGGTTTACACACTTTTTGACGCAATTCGGGCATGCGAAACTAAAAAAAGAGAAGTGATTGATTATGCGAAAAGTCTAGATACCTTATCTCAACTCTATGAATTAAAGAAGAAAGCTGGAGAAATTGCAACCATTGATATCTCAGCAATTACGATCAAAAAAATGCGCCAAGTAGCAGTGTTAAATACTATTGAAAATGAGTTGTTGAACCTGAAAAGCCAATTAAAATCGGTAGTTGGAATGAAGGTCGATGAAAATTTCGAACTTAATATCAATGATAAATACGACGTGATTTTAGTTGAAAAAATGAAAGATTCTCTCACTCAAAGACATTGGAAAGAAAAGAATGTAAACTTGATTCAACAAAAATTAATTCTCGAGAAAAGATATCGGCTCAATCAGCAACTTCCGGAATTTAATTTAGGTTATTTCAATCAAACATTGATAGGGTCCATACCACCCAATTCAGGTCCTGCTGCGGGAGCAGATAAGCGATTTCAAGGAGTCATGTTTGGAGTGAATGTTCCTATATTTTGGAATGGTTTTCTTCACAAACAAAAAGAATTAACGCTTCAGATGGAAAAGAATCAATTAGACCTTGATGCTTCTACAAAGTCATTTCAAATCAATTATAAAAACCTTTATGATTCATATAATAATCAATTTTTACTCGTGGAAAATAGAAGACTACTTCTTTCAAACGAAATAGAAAACTTGAAGTCGCAATTAGAA
>DORI01000198.1:4979-8712 GCA_003512365.1 Crocinitomicaceae bacterium
AAATAAAATACTAGAAAATGAAAACATTAAGTAAAATAACTTTCACCTTTTTGCTCTTGACTGCATGTGGAGGCAAAGAGGAGATGCAAAATGAAACAATAACATCTTCTTCAAATTCAATAGTTAAACTTAATTCCGAGCAATTAAAGAATTTGGAAATACAGTTTAAAATAATAAGTAAGGAACAAATGTCGTCTAACTTAAATTTAAATGGAGTAGTTGAAGTTCCGCCGCAACATAAACTGTTTATTACCATGCCATTTGGCGGATTTATAAAGAAAATTAATGTGCTTGACGGGATGAAGGTCAAGAAAGGTCAGGTGATAATCGCAGTTGAACATCCCGAAATCATTCAACTACAACAAGAATATCTTGAAAATAATGCACAACTTGAATTAAATGAACAGGAATTAGTTCGACAAAAGTTTTTAGTGGAAAACGATGCATCTGCCTTAAAAATATTACAACAAGCCAAGGCTAATTTGGCAATCACTCAGGCAAAAAAGGAAGGATTGCGAATAAAATTGGAAATGGCAAACGTTGATTTTAACAGTTTAAATAAAGGAAAAATCCAACGTCAACAGGCAATTCGTGCACCTTTTGATGGAGTAATTACGAAAGTAAATTGCGAAGTTGGCTCATTTGCCGAGTCAAAAATGAATTTATTGGAAATAATAGATCTGAAGCATGTGCATGCGGAATTAACAGTTTTTGAAAAACACCTTTCTTCTCTGAAAGAAGGACAAAAATTGAATTTGGAGATTTCAGGAGTTGTTGGATCCATCAAAGGTGAAATTTACTTAATTGGAAAGGAATTAGCGAGTGATAGAACAGCAAAAGTTCATTGTCATTTCGATGAATTTGACCCAAAAATTCAACCAGGGGCATATATTAAGGCTCAAGTAGAAATTAATTCATCCGATTACTTTGTTTTGCCCATAGAGGCAGTTGTAGATGTCAATAATAAGCCTTCAATATTTTTAACTTCCGATGGTAAATCATTTTGGTCCGAACCAATTCAAATTTTAATGTCGAATGAAAAGGTTCATGCGGTAGAATTAAATTCTAAACAACAAAATTCAAAAATAGTATACAAAGGAGCTTATGAATTATTATCTTTAATTTCAAAAAACGAAGAGAATGAATAAATTGAATATAATACTCATGGCTGTTTTTTCTGCATCAATTGTGCTATTGCCGTTAAATTCATGTGAAAAAGAAGATGATGAGGGTTGTGGAGAGAAAAATATTAGTTATTCAGGAGAATCCGAAAGTCACAATAAAGGCCAAAATTGCATGAATTGCCATCGAGATGGAGGAGGAGGAGAGGGTTGTTTTAATGCAGCAGGGACAGTATATGATACGACAATGTTGAATTCTGTGGGTTCTGGTAAGGTGGAATTTTTCACGCTTCCGGATGGACAAGGCGAACTCAAACATACCATTCAAATTGATGCTAAAGGAAATTTTTTCACGACGGAGAATGTTGTTTTTGAAGGTTTATATCCTGTCGTAACAGGACCCTCGGGTGTGAAAAATTACATGGGTACTCCATTGACATCTGGAGCTTGTAATTCTTGTCATGGTGTTTCAACAGATAGAATTAAAGCTTATTGACCCTGTTCCTTTAAGACAAGATCAATAGTCAACGCTGCGGATAATACCAGCATGCGCATTTTCTCATCTTGGACATCTGGTTCAATGTTAACAATATATTTATCAGCTGTTGTAAATAACTCCTTAGCGATTCCAGCCCATTTCTTGGAAACATGTCCAAGTTCAATTCCTTTTTCACTTGTAATATCAAATTGCCAATGCGACCAATTCCCTTTGATAGACCCAATAGGTTGATTATTTTCGTCGTAAATATCAAATTTAGGCTTGATAAGTTTAAATCGCTGATGAATGACTCCAATTGCAGCACCGTTCATCACTAACTGAATTTTTGGAAGCCAAAAAGTCCATCCTTTTTTGATTTCGGCAATAACTTCCCCTTGAGCATTTCTTATTTCGTATTGAAATGGCGTAAGTTTTTGACTTACTATCAATTTTCGGATTTTTTCCCAAGTGCTCAACAGTTGATGGATAGATCCAATAACTTCTCCGGTTTCGTTGTATAGTGAATATTCGTTTTTAAATTTAAAAGCATTCACTTTTTCGTCTACAAAAATTTGCGTTTCAAGGTGTGGATTTGACATGAATTAATGGGTTTAATTTAAGGAGTGCTTGTATAAATTCTGACTCTTCAGCAGGTGAAATTAAAAGCTCATCGTATTTGTTGTATTTCACAACTAAACACTTCCAAGAGGTGTTCATTTTCCATCCCACATATAGACCATTTGAATCTTCAATTGATTTTATTTCAGAAATTGAAATTATTTTCTTTAAGAAAAGCATTTTACAAATTAACTTATTTTCGCTATCGATGCGGTAGGAGGTTGTTTTTTGTATGACCAAAAATAAAAGCAATAATAGAAAGAAAACCAATCCCAACCCATAAATAGATGAATGATCCTCTTCCTCTATGAAAACATAACCTGCTACGGTAATGTAAATTGCACCTACAAAAAGAAGTACTACAGGAAAAAACCAATCTTTTTTAGGTTTGAAAACCATTTACCAAGTAAATAAAGGTCTATGAGACATCAGCTCATTTACCTTTTTTCCTACACTCGTGATGGCTTCAGTGTTCTCTCGATTCATTAAAGCTTCATCTATCAATCCAACTATTGTGGGGATATCAGACTCATTAATACCACGAGAAGTTATAGCGGGAGTTCCAATTCTTATTCCGGAAGTAACAAACGGAGATTCAGTGTCATAAGGTACCATGTTTTTATTTACTGTAATATCTGCCAATACAAGAGCATTTTCTGCATCTTTACCAGTAATTCCTTTTGACCTTAGATCAATTAACATGCTATGATTTTCTGTGCCGCCAGAAATAATATGATAACCCAATTTGACAAATTCGTCTGCCATTAAGGAAGCATTTCGTTTTACTTGAGTCATGTATGTTTTGTATTCGCTTGTCAGTGCTTCACCGAAAGCTACGGCTTTTGCTGCAATTACGTGCTCCAATGGACCGCCTTGAATTCCTGGGAAAACAGCTGCATCTAAAAGTGCTGCCATTGATTTTAAATTTCCATTGTTCCATTTTAATCCGAAGGGATTGTCAAAATTATGACGCATCATAATAACACCGCCTCTAGGACCTCTCAACGTTTTGTGTGTCGTGGTCGTAACGATATGACAATGTGCCAACGGATCATTCAGTAATTTCGCTGCAATTAAGCCTGCGGGGTGAGAAATATCTGCTAAAACTAATGCGCCAATTTCATCCGCTACCTTTCGAATTCTTGCATAATCCCAATCACGTGAATAGGCCGAAGCACCACAAATAATCATTTTCGGACGTTCGCGTTTTGCCGTTTCCTCCATTAGGTCATAATCTATTAGTCCTGTCTCCTTGGATACCCCATAGAAGTAAGGAACATAAAGTTTTCCTGAGAAATTTACAGGGGAACCATGTGTAAGGTGACCTCCATGTGATAAATCGAAACCAAGGATCTTATCACCAGGATTTAAGCAAGCTAGAAAAACGGCAGCATTCGCTTGAGCTCCAGAATGCGGTTGAACATTTGTCCATGTTGCGCCAAATAATTCACATAGTCGATCTATAGCCAGTTGTTCTACTTTATCAACCACTTGACAACCACCATAATATCTTTTT
>DORI01000186.1:0-198 GCA_003512365.1 Crocinitomicaceae bacterium
CGAACAATTGGTTAATGATAGCAAAAGCAAAGATTTTAATTGGCAGAATATTTTCAACATGATATCAGATACACAATTCGTTTCAATTGAAGCAACACCTGGTATGTTAGAACATATTCCACCAATGATACGAATTCGAGCACATATTATGTTGATGATTGAATGCAAAGATGCTGGATTGTTAAAACAAACGGATAG
>DORI01000186.1:205-631 GCA_003512365.1 Crocinitomicaceae bacterium
CAGTAAACCCAGATGATTATAAATTTGATCGATATGAAGTATAGCGTAGTAGTAACATTTAGCATCGAAGGATTTCATAATTGGCCTGATGCTAAAGAAGTATTTCCAGAAGTAGCATTCTTATCAGATAAACACCGACATATGTTTGGATTTCGTTGTTATGCACATGTTACGCATACTGATAGAGATGAAGAGTTTATTTTATTAAACAGAAAGATACAAAAAGCTCTTCGAATAGGATTCCAACGAACTACCAATGTATTAGAATTTGGCTCAATGTCGTGCGAAATGATTGGAGAATGGTTATTAGATGAATTTCCAAGTTTATATAAAGTAGAAGTTTGGGAGGACTGGGAAAATGGTGCAATCATTGAAAGATAGTATGAAAATATTTTTAGTAGATTTAGAATCAGTTCCAACTCGTTA
>DORI01000186.1:680-1859 GCA_003512365.1 Crocinitomicaceae bacterium
CCTTTTTGAATTTTGGTGGTACTAACATGTATAAGGCTACACAAACACATCGTTTAGCAGAATTATTTACGCGTGGCGAAATAAAGGCAGGAGACCATATTCTATTTACCGATGCGTGGCATCCGGGCATCATCAATGTTAAGTACATGAGTGAACTCCTAAATATTCCTGTTGTAACGCACGGACTTTGGCACGCGGGTTCATATGACCCAAATGACTTTTTAGGTCGTCTCGTAGGAGATAAACCATGGATACGACACGCTGAGCAAGCCTTTATTGGTGCATTTGACCACAATTGGTTAGCAACTGCGGCACATTTTGATTTAATGCGTAAAACATATGACATTATGCATAATCCAACTTTTGATAGAACAGGTTGGCCTATGGAATATACAAAATCATTAATTGCATCACGCCCATGGGCTGAAAAAGAAAATATTATTGTATTTCCGCATCGCATTGCCCCAGAAAAGCGTTTAGATTTATTTCAAAGGTTAGCAAAGCATCCGGATTTGCAACATTATCAATTTTGTGTTGCAATGGAAATGAATTTATCTAAAAAAGAATATCATGAATTGCTTCAACGTGCACGATTTGCAGTTTCATTTGCAGATCAAGAAACATTAGGCATATCAATGTATGAATCAGCTTGTGCAGGAGCTTGTCCAATTGTTCCTAATCGATTATCATATACAGAAATGTATCATCCAATGTTTAAACGAGCAGACTCAGTAAATGAAGCAGCTCAGGCAATATTGCAATACGAACAACAAGATATGTCACTAGATATAGATCAGCTGGTTGCAAAATTACATGAAAATTTCTTTTCAGCAAAACAATTAATTAATACAATAAAAGGATACGAAACAAAATGAGTGAAGCAAAACGATTTATATACTTTCCTTCATTATCCGCAGGTAGCATGGTATCTGCTTTCAAAAAGGATATGAAATTTGAAAGTGGCGATCCAGTAAAGTTCTTTGATTCAAGATATCCAGCAGATTGGAGACATCCATATTTCCTAGTTACTGCAGGACATCACTACAAGAAAATGGACTTTCGAGATCAAATGGGTTTAGAAAAAGATGTATTAGTATTTGGTGACTCAGGTGGTTATCAGATTGCAACGGGTGCATTGCCATATAGCAATGAATTGCGAGAAAAAATATTTCATTGGTT
>DORI01000186.1:1864-3017 GCA_003512365.1 Crocinitomicaceae bacterium
GAAGCAAACAGCGATGTTGCAGCTAATTTAGATATTCCACCCAAAACAAAATATAAAAATCAATTTGCTCTTTGTGCAGATATTAGTTTTGATAATTTTGCTTGGTTTGAAAAACATCAATCCGGTAAGACAAAATTCTTAAACATGTTGCAAGGTTCAAATGCTGAAGAATATACATGGTGGTATCATAAATTTAAGCATTTTGATTTTCAAGGTTGGGCGATAGGAGGGCCGCAGAAACTAGTTGATTTCATGTTTGCGGTTTCTTTGATGTTAAAAAACAGAGAATTTGAAAATAAACGTTTAGAATATGTGCATTTGCTAGGTATATCTAAAATATCAGATTTCTTTATATTAGCAACATTGCAAAAGTTAATGAATCAACATACCGGTAATCGAATTTATATTACAACGGATTCATCTTCTCCAGGCCAATATCCTGTATTTGGAACATATCTTCATTCAACAAATTACAAGACTCAATCATTTTCTGAATTGTATTTTCCAAAGAATGCCGAATACCGCAGAAAGTCACATATCAAACAAGGTAAAACGGGTGAAGTTCCAATTGACTTAACACAACATGTTCCTTGTTCATTGGATTGCCCGGCTTGTAGAGACTTTACCTATGAATTACTAGGAGGTAAAACACCAGAAGGATTAGATAGATATTCACAAGAAGCTATGCCAAGAATGGTTGTTCATAATACACATTTGTATGTAAGAGCGGCACAGGAAATAAATCAATTGGTTGATAGTCACGTTGAATTGTTAGAAACAATGATACCTAGAGACTTGTATGATGTGATTCTGTCATTGCACGAAATGTTTGCAGACCCAGAAGCAGCACCGCAAGTTTACGAAAAATACATTAAAACATATAAAAAATTCGGTGGCAGTAGTATTTCTACGACCGATGCAGAAAACTTTAATAAATTCTTTAAATTTTAATCAGGATAAACATGGAAAAAAGCAAGTTACAATCATTTATTAATCGTTACTATTTAGCAGGAAACTGTGAAGCGGTTACACTAAAAGAAAATGCAACTGGTATAGGTTGCGAATTAATTGACCAGGATCAGACCATTGTTGGTAAATTACAATGGAAAACAAATCCTTTTATGAAAGGGTCATTGGGAATCAATCACACAGG
>DORI01000046.1:0-5095 GCA_003512365.1 Crocinitomicaceae bacterium
TACTGAAGGCAGGTTCACTTCAAAAATACACGACAACTGTTCGTTCATTTCAATCATATTAATGAGCTAAATTAAAATAAACCTCCGCCTTCTTTTTGTAGTATTGATTAAACGCGGGATCTACTGCTTTTAGTAGCTCAATCTGTTTAGCAAAGCTTTTGTTATACTCTTTTAATTCTATAAGGTTACCATTATTCTCTGAAGCACCCACTTTAGATTCCCGCTTTTCTTCAAAACCCCTTTCCATCATTGCTTTTTCGCTTTCTAACAACCGTGTTAAAATGTCGCGTTGACGATTAATCGTATTTTGATTGATATTTTTGTTAATGAGGTCCCTTTCTTGTTGTTCTAATTCCTTAAGTAAGGGATTCAATCCATTGCCATTCCCAGATCCATCCTTATTCATTTCATTTTTCAACTGTTCTAACCGTTGCCGTATTGCTGTTTGTTCCGCTGCCATTTTTGCTATTTCTTTGTTACCAAGCCCCAACATATTCATGCCCTGGGAACCAGGTTTCATACCAGGACTATTCCCTTCTTTATCGCCAGGTTTCGATCCACCAGGCTTTTGTCCGTTTTGCATTTTTTGTAATTGTTTTTTGAGCATTTCTTTCATATCTCCTGAAGAAAGGCCACCAGGTTTCGGTTTACCATTCCCCGGTTTACTGCAGCTTCCGCTGCCTTGCATCATGCTTTGAGATTCGGACTGCATTTGTTGCAATGCTTCGTTTAGCAAAAGCGCAAGATTATTGTATGACGTCATTATAAATTGGCCGTTTGTGGTTATATCAGCTTTTCTATGATCATCAATTGCGTCAATCGCGGAAGATTGCGAAAAAGAAATATCTTGTAGTTCTTTATCTATAAATGAAGCGATTTTTGGCTGTCGTTTTGCCAAAGCCAAAAGACTATCCCTTACTGTTGTTGTTTCCTTATTAATTCTTATTTGTTCTCTTCCCAATTTTTTATATTTTGGATCTGACATGTTTACCTTATCAAATTTTTCAATTAAATATTCTTGGTCAAAACTGAGCACCATAAGGCTTTCTAAAATCTGACGTAACATTTCCATATCCTCCTCCGCCTGCTGTTGATTACTCGCTTCTTGTTGCCGATTTAATTGTTCCGCTAATTCTTCCATTTGATCCGCCGCTTGTTGCTGTGCCTTTTTTGCGTTTGATTTCTTACCATTGCTGAGTTCATCCTTTGCATTCTTTATTTCTTTATCGATGGATTCTTCTAATGGCTTTGTATTGTCGAGATTCAAAGGATCTAAGAGTTTTTCATTCAACTCCTTGGTTTCATTTAACTTTTGTTGAATGGAATCAAAACGATTTTCGATTTTCTTTTGTTCCTCTACAAGCTTTTCTTTCGAGTTAGAAGGGTCTTCTGTTTTCTTCAAAAGCTCCTCTTGTGATTTTGCTGCTTCCTTTAATTCCTTTTCAATGTCATCTAATCGTTCATTTACTTGCAGCTTTTTCAGCATTTCCAAGGTTCTATCTAATTGTTTTGTCATGTTTTCTGAAGACTGATCCAACTTATTCATTTGATTATTCAGATCTTTTTCTTTGTTTTCATTGAAAAGTTTTTCTATTTCATCCAATAATTTTTTTAATTCGTCATCCATGACCTCATCAAGTAATTTTTGAATCATTTCTTGCTTTTCTAATAACTCTTTGTCTATTTCTGAAAGCTGATTCTTTTCTTGCGTCGATTGTTGTAATTTATCTTTTATCAACTGAAGCTCATTATTGAGTTGTTTCTGCTCTTCTTTCAGCTGTTCAATTTGTTGCTTATTATTCCAATCCTTTGATTTTGAATTGTTTAACTCCCTCTTAAGCTTATTTACAGATTGTTCGAAATTTTTCGTTTTTTCGATCATTTTTTCTAAATCTTTCCGCGTTTGCGCTTGATCTTCAGCCCTTTCTTCGTTCAATTCTTGCAAATTCGGCAAAGAATATTCACCCACCATACTTTTGGTACTTTTGCTTCCATGTACGCCATCGTTATCCGAAACAGAGAAGTAGTAGTTGATTCTATCTTCTAACTTAACGTCCTCCCTTCTAAAATCTACGGCCAACGAATACGTACTTTTCGATCCCTTATTGAATGTTACTGGCAAATGCACGTTTCTAATTGCCTTGCCTTTGCGCGTTATAGTATAATGAAAAATTAATGATGAAATCCCGTAATCATCACTAATTTGACCGTTGAAATACTTAATCCCTTCCTTTAAGGAATCGTTTGTTTCACTTAAGGAAATTTGTGGAAATTCATCCTTGATAATACCGATATGCAATTTCGTTGAATCAAATTTATTGGTGAAAGCATTTACTAGTGTAAACTTTAAATCCGCGTTGCGCGTTAAGTAATCATCGATATAAAAATGCCCCCCTTTAAAACTGTACTTTTTGTCCTGAAGAACCATTCGAACTTCCTTACAATTTCTGGAATCTCCAGAACATTTAAGTCTTGTGCCTTCTGGAACAATAATATCTCCCGCATTTTCTAGAATTTCGTTCTTTTTATTTAAATATGCGGGATAAATCAATTCAAATCTAATTTTTCCTAGAATATTTTTACCGGTGACTTTATATTTATAGGGCTGACTTTCATAACCATTTGCCTCAAAATGAAAAGAGCCGGATGATGTGACTTTTGGAATAGTAAAATCAAAGCGGTTTTTCAACGCCTTATNNATTCATAAGAAACTTACCCTGGTTGGTTATAATGTATACGTTAGCTGGTATTCGTTCCCCAGTAAGTGTGACACTAACAGGAATGTCCGAACCTTCTTCGACCGAGATTTCACCCTTTGTTAATTGAAACCTGAAAGGTAGAAATTCTTCGTTGAACTGAAGAATTTTATAACTCCCTTGTGTCAAAATAGAGGGAATAAAAATTAAAATTAAAAGAAAAGTTACCAAAACGGGAAGCACATATTTGACGTATTTCTTATTCAATCTTAAATCAATCGCTTTCGAAAATTCAAATATTCGCAGTTGTTCTGTTTTTTGAGCGATTGAAGCGGCGAGCAAATCGGTATCTCGAGAATCATGTTTCATCGTATCATTAAGTTGAAGTGTGTTCAATAAACGATCCGATATTTCGGGAAATAATTTGCCAATTAATCGTGCTGAATCATAATAATTTAAACGGGGTAATAAATAAAACCTTCGTAAAAGAGGTACAATAAAAATAACAATGCCTAACAACCCGTTACTTAAAACAAAAAGGCACAAGAACACCAAACGGACCCAACCGTTTAAATTAAAAAAATAAGCAAGAGATGTAAAAGTTAAATACGTTAAACCAAGAAAAAACATAAACCATAATACTCCTCGAATACACTGGTTTAAATAATATTTATTTATGAATTTCTCAATTTGTTGTTTTAGGTAGCGTATTGGAAGCGTATCTGGGTTCATGGCAGCAGTAAAATTAAGGAACAACGGTAAATTTTTAAAGAAATTCTATCAACAAGGTTAAAAATAAAATATAAACTTTTTAAAAAGTTATTTATTCTTCTTATTAGGATTGTTCATTTGTTAATAACCAGTCTTTGGAAGTATAAATCATTTGTTTTTAACGCAATATCAACATTAAGTTAACAGGTTAAACGGAATAAAAGTAACGTATTTTGGGGTAATGCACACATGTGGAAAATCTTGGTTAAAAATTTATTACACGTTCAAAAGATGGGTAAAAAAACACAATATGTTTCCTGAAAATAATTTGTTTATTCGAATCAAGATTTTGTATGCAAAAAAATTTGGTTTTAACTACACCTACTTATAAAATCTTTCAAAAAGCAATTCACAGCATAATGAACAAGTTATTAAAAATATATCTTTGTAATAAAANNTCAGCATTGGATCGGATCATGCAGGCTTTGTGCTTAAGACAAAATTAATTACCATCCTCGAAGCAGCAGGACATCAGGTAAAAGATTTTGGATGCTACAGTGAAGACAGCATCGATTACCCCGACTATGCGCATCCGGTAGCGAACGAAGTGGAAAACCTTGCAGTGGATTTGGGGGTGTTGATTTGCGGTTCTGGGAATGGCATAAGCATGACAGCGAACAAGCACCAAGGTATTCGATGTGCCCTGTGTTGGACTCCAGAAATTGCCAGTTTAGCGCGTCAGCACAACGACGCGAACATTTTGTCTTTACCGGCGCGTTTCATCAGTGAGGAACTTGCTATAGAAATCTTACATGCTTTTTTATCTGCCCAATTTGAAGGGGGAAGACACGCCACGCGCGTAGGGAAGATTGCGTGTGGGTAGCATTTAAAACCTCATTCTTTATAAAATTCGTTTCGTATACGGACGGCAATATACAATCCAACCTAACATGATACAATCTGGAAAATAGGCATAATTTGGAACAATATATGTAATTTCAATTCTAAAAAAGCATCAAAAGGAATGTTTAATTTTGGGCATATTATTTTATTTCCCAACCAGCTTTAATTAAGACAGGTTTACATTTAGAACAAAAATTTATCGTTTCATCTAAATTATCTTTTCCTTCAGCATCTCTCATCAGGCATGTTTTTTCTGGGCAATGATTCGTTTCGGTTAATGCTAGACCTTGGGTATGTCCTAACTCGTGAATTGCAACTTTGAATAATTTTTCTAAACGATTCTTACCTTTCAGTCGAAATGTAGAGGCGATACATGATTTACCGGGGCAGAATCCAAGGCCCATGATACCCCAATCAGGATATTTACCTTTAGTAGCACTTATATCTTTGTTGGTTAAGCCTATGATGAGTTGTCCTTCTTTGGTAAAATCATCAAGATACCTTATCAATGAATCAGCTCTGTATCTTGTTTTATTTTGGTTTAGCGATGTATTTGGAAGGGGAATGGGTTCTTTTGTAATAATATTTCCAGAATAAATTTTGTGTAATTCTTCGGCAACATATTCTACCGATGATGCTGGCAAGCCATCAAATGGTTGTATAATAATAGAGTGTTTTAATTGTTGATTTTGCCTTTTGTTTGATGAAAGTGAAGTTTTGTGATCGTTGTGTGCATTTTTGCACGAACATAAAAGGATAATAACAAAAAGTAAAAAAGCATGAAT
>DORI01000046.1:5147-5911 GCA_003512365.1 Crocinitomicaceae bacterium
ATACCTTGCTGGGTTTTGTGAAATCGTTACACATACCGTTATATACTCTAGCAATCACAGCGTTATGGAGTTTCCGCAACAGAATTAAGATATTATATATGCTGATGTAATGGTTGAATTTTATTTTTTAAGTTCAAAAGTTGAAGCATATTTTACATTATTGTACCCTTTTTACTTTAAAATTTCCACAGGTTTCAGAGAGCATTTTACCAACCAATTGATTTTTACCTCTAAAACCTCCTTTTTTATCCACATAAGTCCAACCATTTGGTTTAAAAACCCAACTTTCAAAACTAAATGAAATATCATTTTTGGAGTTATAAACCCCAATAAAATTGTATTTTCCTAATTCGATTACAGCGCAATTTTTATTTGAATTAATCNNAATTCAAACGAACCTTTAAATGTTTGATTTCTTTCCGATATGGAATGAATTTTAAGCCTTAGTCCAGTTTTTCCTAAACTGCAAAAATAAGAACCGACCCAAGTTCCTTCTAAATCTCTAATAGACTGTGACTTAACAGAATTAACAACACATAAATAAGCAAATAAAACGAATAAATTTTTCATATTATATTTGTGTTAGAATAGATAAGGTTTAATTATTATCAAATTCATGACCAAACCAGACAACGGCAAAACCTTTAAACAGACCAATTCCAATGGCATTCCATTGTTGTTTAGCCCAATTGTCCTGATTAATAATTACGGCATTGTGTCCTGGACTTGATTTCCATGACTGCAAAGCATAATTTGCTGACATA
>DORI01000046.1:5931-7724 GCA_003512365.1 Crocinitomicaceae bacterium
TTCCACATACACTCTGCTTGAGCGTGATCAGGGGTATAACAACACGAAGACCAGGTGCCATTTGAAGACCAGCTATGGGCATTACAATTTCCAATATCTGGTCTGTTGATAGCTAAATCTTTGACATGCGTTTGTGCAACGTAAGTTAAAGAAGTAGATAACGGAATTTCGGGCAAACCATTATTTTTTCTGTATTGCATTATTAAATCGTATAAAATTTTTTCTTCGTCGGTTAATACTTGAGAATGTAAGATTATTGAAGTAGATATCAAGCCAAGGGTAATTAGAAATCTTGTTAATTGCATCGAATAATTATTAATGTTAGTATAACGTGTTGATATTGGATTGAGTACAAATTTCAGAAGACTAAATGGTATTGAACCGGTAAACTAATCCGTTTTGGTAGACTTCCCTGTTTTCAGACAATTTAAAATCATTAAATTTAAATTGTTTTGGTTATGAAAAAAACAAAATTCTCAGAAGTCGAAATCGTAAAAATTCTTAAGGAATGTAATGCTCCCAAACTTTAGGACAGAAATTTAAGTATAAATAATGTTTAAATTACCTGTCATGAAAAACACCAGAAGGAAGTTTACAGCCAAGTTCAAGGCGAAGGTTGCAATAGAAGCAATCCAGGAGAAGTTGACGATCCAGCAGATCGCAGCGAAGTATGAAGTTCACCCGAATCAAATCAGTCAATGGAAACGCCTGTTTTTGGATAATGCAGAGAGCGTTTTTAGTTCTGGTTCAGAATCTACGGAGAAATCTGTGCTTGAAGAAGAGCAGGACAAACTGTACAAGAAGATTGGAAGGCTTCAGGTAGAGAATGACTTTTTAAAAAAAAGTCTGGGCGAAGCTTGAGTTTACATCAGAAGCGACAATCCGTTGACATGGAGCATAAAGTCCTAAGCATAAGCGATCAATGCGAGATACTTGGTATTCATCGTTCAGGATTGTATTATCATCCAAGAGGGGAAAGTGCACTAAATATGCAGTTGATGAATATCATTGACCGGGAGTTCTTTGATAAACCATTTTACGGTGTGCGTAGAATGACACATCACCTTCGCTTAATGGGCTATCGTGTCAATGAGAAGCGTGTAAGAAGACTTTATCAGCTGATGGACATACGTGTTGTCTACCCGAAGAAAAACACCAGTAAAGCGGATAAAACGCATTATAAGTATCCATATCTGCTTAGAGGATTACGTATTAATCGACCAAATCACGTTTGGGCAGCTGACATCACCTGGATCCCAATGCAGAAGGGCTTTATGTACATGTTTGCCATTATTGATGTTTACAGTCGATATGTTTTAAACTGGAGTATCTCAAACTCTATGGATGCGGAATGGTGCACAGAGGTATTGAATGAGGCCATCGAAATGCACGGAACACCTGAGATCTTCAATACAGATCAGGGAAGCCAGTTTACATCTTTACACTTCACAGGAGCACTTAAATCACAGAATATCCGAATCTCAATGGATGGCAAAGGAAGAGCAATCGACAATGTCTTTATTGAAAGGTTGTGGAGAAGCGTGAAATACGAGTATGCATATCTAAATCCAGCGAATGGTGGTGTCGAATTTTATCGTGGAATGGACAAATACATCAGTTTTTACAACCACGAACGGCCGCATCAGAAACACGATTATAAAACACCAAAAGAATTATTTTTTGACCAACAAAATGTTGCATGAAAATAAACCTTAACTTTAATCAAAATCCTGCCCTAATATTGGGGAGCATTACAAAAAAAGCAGCTACTCAAGGGTGCTGCTTTCATCAGA
>DORI01000086.1:0-1402 GCA_003512365.1 Crocinitomicaceae bacterium
GCTATAATTTTCTTCATAGTTCACATGTTTAGTTGTTTCAAATATATCTTTTTTTTCTTAATGTCATTATGACACATTGAAAAATTTATTTCCAGTAGAGTACAATATGGCCTTTTTTCAATAAATCAGCCGAAAGAGGAATAGAAATAGTTCCATCTTCAGTGATTTGAAATTGAGTTTTCTTATTGTTAATTTTTATTTTCTTAAGTTTTTCATCTGCGAGATGAATGACGAGTGTACTTTGCTCGATAAATTTGGAATTCGCTAATGAAATAGACTGAACATTGATATCTCCTAATTTCTTCTTGCGCTCATAGTTAAAACTAATAAGTTGGTATTGACCATCCTGAAGAGAACTTGATGTTATTCCATCGTCTTCGAACCAAATTCCTCCGCTCTTTTTCAGCGCTTCGTCTACATAAAAATGAACACTTACATCATTTGGATTGTATGATTCTGTTGAAAAATAAGTAGAATTCGCCATCGGAATAAAAGAGCCGGATCGCACGTATACAGGCAAATGTTCCAGGGTGTTTTCCGCTGCTATGTAATTGGGAAGAGACGCTCCTTCCACTCCCACCCTTACCTTCTTTCCTGTGTAAAAATCAAACCAAGTGGATTGTTTTGGTAACTGAAAGTAGGAATATTTTTTTGTCAACTTCTCGGTAATAGGTTTCACAAAGAAAGCATCTCCCCACATGTAGGCATCTGATAGGGTTTCGGACCAATGCTCCGCGCTGTCCACCATAAAAACCGGTCGCATGAGAGGTGTTCCTTCCATGTGATTAGCAAAAGCCAAACTGTAATTATAGGGTAACAGTGCATACCTTAATTCAATCGCTTCTTTCGCTCTTCGCTTTGTTTCAGAATCTTTATAAATTGGTTCAGCAGCTACTTCCTCTTGCGCATGCGGACGAAAAACAGGTTGAAAAACTCCATATTGCAACCAGCGTGTATAGAGTTCCGAATCGTCATTTGCACCTGCGAAACCTCCCAAATCTGAGTGCATGTATGGAATCCCCTGCATTCCCATTTGCATGGTGATTTCCATCTGTGGTTTAAGACCTCCCCACGTTCTGTTTACATCACCTGACCAAGGAATAATACCGTAACGTTGTGTACCAGAATACCCAGAACGCATAAGAATAAACGGACGTTTTTGAGGGAAATCGTTTTTGAAACCTTCAGCTATCAATTTTGCCCATTCATGACCATAAATATTATGAACTTCATCTGCGGATATTTTTCCCGCATGTAGTAATTTGGTAGGATGCACTTCTGGTTCACCTAGGTCACCCCAAAAACCTTCTACCCCAATTTGCAGCAAGCCTTTATAAATATCCCAAAACCATTCCCTAGCGTTGGGTTTAAAGAGGTCTATAAGGCCAGTGTTTCCAAAGTT
>DORI01000086.1:1418-3828 GCA_003512365.1 Crocinitomicaceae bacterium
ATTTCCTTTTCAACCGCTTCTTTCCATTTCGAAGAAGTGGTTAAAATAAAAGGTTCAGTGATAAGCACTGTTTTAACATTTTCTTTCCTGAAATCAAAAATCATCTGCTCTCCATTGGGAAAGGAATCCCGATAAAAAGAGAAATTACCTAATGTTCCCTGAATGTCTTTTCCAAACCAATATAAATCAAAAATAATTGCGTCTAAAGGTATTTTTTCATCCTTGTATTTTTGAATAACATCTCTCGCCTCTTGTTCCGAATGATAACCAAAACGACTTGCAAAATTTCCAAACATCCAGCGCGGAGGAAGTGGCTGTCTTCCTGTCAAGTACGTGTATTCCTTTGTAAGGTCCTTCCAGTCTTCTCCAATGATGACTTGGTAAACTTTTCTACCTCCAATTGTCTCATACGTTAGTATATTTTCTCCTTTGGAATCGAAATCTAGTGTACCAATTTGAGGATTATCAAAGTGAATAGCGTAACGTTTATTACTCAACACCATCGGAATGGTGTAGTTCATCAGGATAGACTTCTCCTCGTAACCATAATGCGCACGATTGTACAATTGAAGTCTATTACCTCTCCTATTCATCCCAAGGGCACGTGCTCCTCCACCATATAAAATTTCGTATTCTTCAATATTAAACTCAATTTTTTCAAAATCACCATCTTTTACATAGCCATTGCGTTCCGAAAGTAATTCGTATCCATCATGTAGATATGTGATTTTAAATGGATAAAAATCAACTTTAACCAAAATTTCACCTGAACTGATATACGCGACCGTACGTAACAAGTTCACCTCCAAAGTAATATGATGATTCGGAGATTCTGTTATGGCGTGAGAATTTAATGGTTGTTTTTGCCCATTTGGTATAAAACTACATTCAATAATCTTATTGGTGTAAGCAGAAATATAGTATTCGCCGTCGCTCACTGTAATTTTTATCCGGTTATTGTCACGTTCAATATTACTAAAACTTCTGCTTTTGTTTTGGGCAAAAAGTCCGAATGAAAAAAACAACAGGCCTAACAGTAAATACTTCATGACTTCGTAAAAATAATTAATCTTTGCCGTTTACTTTACTTCAATTCGAGAATAAACGACTTTTTGGAATCAATCGTTAATGATCTTTCTAATGGAATCGTATTTCCTGAAATAATATCCAAACTACTCTTGTGTTTTTTAATGATATCAATAAATCTAGATAGGTCAATAGTTTGAGCTTCTTTTGAATTGTTAATCACAACCATAATTATTTCATTTTCGTTGTGCCTGAAATAGACGTATACATTATTTTGAGGAAGAAACTGTGTGAATAATCCAGTATGTATTACTGATTTCCCTTTGCGCCAATTCCATACTTTTTTGGAAAAATCAAAATATGCATTTTGCTCTATGGTTCTTCCTTTATCCGTAAAAGCATTGTTAGTATCTCCTGGCCATCCACCTGGAAAATCTCGTCTGATATCTGCATCGCCTTTTCCTTTATCCCCTTTCATCCCGATCTCTGATCCATAATAAATTTGAGGTATTCCACGTGTTGTGGCAAGAAGTGTTGTTGCCAATTTATAATCTTCTAAGATTGGACAATATTCGTTAAATCGCTGCGTATCATGGTTTTCAAAGAAAATTAAAAGGTTGTTTGGATCTTTATAAAGAAAATCATTCACGAAATTCTCGTAAAATCGAACCATGCCTTTTTCCCAACCTTGTTCTGACTCGTTGAAAGCTTGTGTAAACGCATCGTGTAACGTAAAATCCATTACAGCGGGTAAATTTGAATTATAACTTTGAAGTGCACCAATCGGACTATCTTTTTGCCAGAATGAAATTTGCGCTTGGTCGTGCATCCAAACCTCGCCAACCATGTTGAAATTTGGATATTCCTCCATTATTTCTTTCGTCCATTTTGCGATGGCCTCCTTGTCGTTATAGGAATACGTATCTACGCGCAATCCATCCAATTCAGCAAATTCAACCCACCAAATTGTATTTTGGATGAGGTAATTTAACACCAACGGATTCGCTTGATTTAAATCGGGCATGCTTGTATCAAACCAACCATCCTCTGACGCGCGTTTGTCTTTTTCACTGCGATAAGGATCCATTTGCGTGCTCGTTCGGTAACTAGAGCGAGTAAAAGAGGGAAATTGATGAATCCAGGTTTGTGTTGGCAAATCTTTCATCATCCAATGCTTGCTCGACCAATGATTAGGAACTTCGTCTTTAATAACTTTCAGGCCTTGTCTATGCGCTTCTTGCACCAAGAATTGAAAATCGTAAATACTCCCGTAACGCGGATCTACTTTGTAAAGATTCGATTGGGCGTAGCTGTGATAAGAATAGGATTCCTCATTGTCTTCCAATAATGGAGTTGTCCAAATGGTCGTGGCTCCAAGTTCTTT
>DORI01000229.1:0-6729 GCA_003512365.1 Crocinitomicaceae bacterium
CAAGGAGGCCGTAAATGCAGTTTATTTACCACTATTGGAGGAGATTATCATGAAGCTAAGTCAATTTGCCTCAGATTGGAAAAATATCCCGATGCTAGCAAAAACTCATGGACAACCCGCTTCCCCAACAAGATTAGGTAAAGAAATCTATGTATTTGTGGAGCGACTTAACAAACAGAAAGATCAATTATTAAGCATCCCCTATTCTGCAAAGTTTGGAGGCGCTACAGGAAACTTCAATGCTCACCACGTCGCATACCCCGACCACAATTGGGTTTCTTTTGCAGATTCCTTCGTAAACAATATCCTAGGATTAAATCGAAGTCAAACTACAACCCAAATAGAACACTACGATAATCTAGCGGCACTTTTTGATGTCTTGAAAAGAATAAACACCATCTTATTGGATCTAGACCGCGATTTTTGGACGTACATATCTATGGATTACTTTAAGCAAAAGTTGAAAGAAGGAGAAGTAGGATCTTCAGCCATGCCTCACAAGGTAAATCCCATAGATTTTGAAAATTCTGAAGGTAACATTGGAATTGCAAACGCTCTTTTTGAACATTTAGCTGCAAAATTACCAGTTTCTCGCTTACAACGTGATTTAACAGATTCAACAGTGCTACGTACGATTGGCCTACCATTCGGTCACACACTTATTGCTTTTCACTCTTCGCTCAACGGCTTAAATAAACTGTTATTAAATGAAGATAAACTTAACGAAGATTTGGAAAATAACTGGGCTGTAGTAGCTGAAGCTATTCAAACAATTTTAAGAGCTAGCGGTTACGAGAAGCCATACGAAGCGTTGAAAGGATTGACCCGAAAAAACGAAAAAGTGACGCAAGAAAGTGTACATGCTTTCATTGAGACATTGAATGTTTCGGATGATATTAAAAAGCGATTAAAAGCTATCAGTCCACAGAACTATCTCGGCATACAACTTGTTCCATAAGACATGATGCGCTTACTTCTTTTCTTTACCTTTATTAATTATACCTCGTTCGGCCAAAATGTGTCAACTGAATGGAGTGCATTAGCGCGACCTTCAGGTTCAGTAATAAAGATAATCCCAAAAGATAGTAACACTTTTTACACTTTAAGGTGGAGCGGAGGAAACGCTTTGGGAAATTATAAGTTCACCTTACATGATTTCTTGGAACAAGTTTCCGAAAAGAGAATCAAGCCAATAACAGGTCAAGGCATAGGAACTTTTGAAACGGCTTTTCATGCAAATAACATGTTGTTTACTTTCATTTCCGATAAAACGGGACCAAACAGCGAACTCTATGTACAACCCTACCATGAAGATATGGGAGAATCAGGATCTCCAGAATTAATTGCAAGTTATGCTAATCCTAAAATTGGAGCCAAATCAAATTTTCTAATTCAACAGTCGCTGAACAGAAAGTATTTTGGTATTATGTGGGAAATTCCTGGTAAAAGAAAGGAAAGCGATGTATATGGATATAAAATCATTGATTATTATCTTCAAACCATTTCCCAAGGTGAATATGTCATGCCCTTCGACGGTAACTTGTCCACAATAAACGAATTTCACTTAACAAATGATGGAGAGTTTTTCATTAGCTTAACAGAACATCATAAACCTAACGATCGCCTTTTTACCAGAGATTACAGAAATTTTAAAGCAATACATTTATATAAAATCAAAAATGACAGCTTAAAGGAATACACGCTCGAAATAGATGACTACAGAATAGACGATATGCGCTTTAACTCCAATAATGCCCATATTGTAACCTTAACAGGAGTCTATGGTCAAGGAATAAATCAAGGAATTCAAGGAGTTTTTCAGCTTAAAATTGATACGCAAAATGACAGCATATTGAGTAAAGGTTTTACTGCTTTTGATGAAAATTTATCACTTGAAAGATTTGACAATGATATCGTAATAAATAATTTCTCCAACCGAAACAATTTTAATAACAACAACAACTACACCTACGACTACCGTATGCGCGATTTATTTTTGCTAGAAGACGGAACCCTAGTAGGATCCGTTGAACAGTACTACATCTACAGAAGAGTAAATTACGACAATAGATCAGGATTAAGTTCTACCGTTTATTATTACTACTACGATGATATAATTGCTTTTAAGATTGGATTGAATGGAAAGTTTGAATGGCAAAAGCGTATTGAAAAATCCCAAGTATCAATTAATGATAATGGACCTTACAGTTCGTACGCCAGTTATTGTGACGGAAAAAAACTATGTTTCTTGTTCAATGATAACATTAAAAATTATGCTGAAGATGGTCTATTTAATAAAGATGGAGAGCGCGTTTACGCCCTTAATTTATCTGTGAGACGCAATGTAGCTGCCACAAGCGAAATTGACATTCAGAATGGTAATGTACTTCGAAAAACTCTGTTTACAAGAAAAGATTTAAAATCCTTGATTGTTCCTAAAATGTTTGAACTCGATCAAAAAAATAAACTGCTGTTTCTTTATGCTGTAAATGGTTTTAACGAAAGATTCGGAATAATAAAGTACTAATGAAACTTCTTCTTCAATTTATTTTTTCATTGGTTCTATTATCTTGTATTCAAGAGACCAAGAATAAATCCGTTACAGAAAATCTTTCTGATCCTTTCCTTGATGATCACAGTTATTCGAATTTGAACGAGATAAAAACACGGCATCTACATTTGGAATTGGATGTTAATTTTAGAAGCAAGAAAATTTTTGGAGTCGCACGACATAGAATGCTCAATTTAAATAATGCTGATACAGCAATATTTGATATTAAAGGGATTGAAATTCAAAAGGTTACAACAGGTGAGAAAAACGCCGAAAATGAAGCAGATTTTGTCATTGGAAAATACGATAAAGACTCAATTCTTGGTCAACCGCTTTTAGTGAAAATTGACCCAAAAGATTCCATTGTAAACATCTATTACAAAACAACAGAAAATTCTGAAGCTCTAGATTGGTTAGAACCTAAATTGACAAGCTCCAAACTTCATCCTTTTTTATACACCCAAGGACAAGCAATTTTAACACGAACATGGATACCAATTCAAGACTCGCCTTCAAATCGCTTTACATATTCAGCAGAGGTTAAAGTTCCTAAGCATTTAAAGGCGGTGATGAGTGCAAAAAATAGTCGTGAGAAAAGTGAAAATGGCATCTATAATTTTTCTATGCCCAATTCCATACCATCCTACCTTATTGCACTTGCAGTTGGAGATTTGAACTACACGCCTCTATCATCTAATACGGGATTTTATTGTGAACCACAGCTTACCAAAAAGTGTAAAAATGAATTCGTTGATCTCCCTAAAATGTTAGTGGCTGCCGAAAAACTATACGGAAAATACCGATGGAATCAATATGATTTATTGGTTCTTCCTTATTCTTTTCCTTTCGGAGGGATGGAGAACCCCATGCTGACATTTGTAAATCCAACAATTATTACGGGTGACAGAAGTTTGGTTTCTGTAATTGCCCACGAACTTGCACACTCATGGTCAGGTAACCTTGTTTCCAATAAAACCTGGAACGACTTCTGGATTAATGAAGGGTTTACGGTCTATTTTGAACACCGAATAATGGAGGAATTATATGGTAAAGAAATTGCCGATATTCTTGCATTAGTTGAAATTTTCGAATTAGATGAGGAAATTATTCGAATAAAAAATTCTAAACATCCAGAGGATAGTAAACTTCTGTTAAATCTGAACCAAAGAAATCCAGATGAAGGAATGACCGACATTGCTTATGTTAAAGGTGCATGGTTTTTAAGATCGTTGGAGGCTCGGGCCGGAAGAAAGGTTTTTGATAAATTTTTGAATTATTACTTTTCTTCATTCGCTTTTTCTACAATCAGTACCCGTGATTTCATAGACTATTTAAAGAAAAACTTACTTTCTCAACAAAACATAGATTTCAATTACAACGAGTGGATAAATCAAGAAGGACTACCAAACAATAAAATTGAAATTAGTTCTCCGAGGCTATTAAAAATGAAAGAGTTAGCTTATAAATTCAGTAATGAAGAGGACGTTTTTGCACCAAAAATTAGGTATGAGCGCATTCGAATAAAGAAGAAAATAAAGAAAAAAAAAATTGTTGAGCAACTAAAAAAAGAGGACTTTATAACGCAAGAATGGCAAATGTTTATAAGGTATTTACCCAAATCCATTACGGTTGATAAATTGGAAAGATTAAATTCTTATTTCGGTTTTAATCGAACGGAAAATGCAGAAATTGCATTGGATTGGTTTACCCTGTGTATAAATGCGAATTACGATGGTGTATTGCCCGATATTGAGCGATTTTTAAGAAAAATAGGAAGAAGAAAGTTTGTACTACCGTTATATGAATTACTCGCGCAAAAACCGCAGTATAAAAACTTCGCCAAAACGTTGTTTGATTCTCAAAAAAACTACTATCACGCTGTGACCAAAAATAGTGTAGAAAAACTTTTTATGAACTAAAGTAATCAGTTCGCCATTTCGCTCATGAACTTGATTCGCATCAACCTGAGTTCTTCCTCGGAATAAAGACCATCGAATTCATGATAGGCGTCTAAAATATCATCGGTTTCAGCTGAAGAGAAGTAATCGTATAATTCTTCTTGGTTTTCATTGTCAAGAACACTATTGATATAATAATTAATATTAACGCGGGTCCCGGAATTTACAATAGATTCAATTTCATCGAGTAATTCATTAAAGGACTTTCCTTGGGAACTGGCAATATCTTCCAATGGAAGTTTTCTGTCAATATTTTGGATTAACTGAACTTTCAACATGGACTTATTAACCAATGACTTAACCACCATATCTTGAGGTCGTTCAATATCATGTTCCTCAACATAGTCGGCAATTAAAGCCAAAAATGGCTCTCCATAGCGTTGTGCCTTACCCGCTCCTACACCTTGAATATTGGTTAATTCATCTAATGTAATGGGATATTGCAAACACATATCGCGTAAGGATGGCTCCTGAAAAATAACAAACGGTGGAATATTTTTTTCCTTCGCTAATGATTTTCGAAGATCTACCAATAAATCATATAGTTTTTCATCAAATGCCCCTCCTTTTCCTGAAACTTGCACAACACCATCTTCGTCGTCATCACCCGAATAGTCGTGTTGTTTGATCAACATAAATTCCTCAGGCTTCTCAATAAATTTCTTTCCTTTCTCTGTTAGTTTTAAGGTTCCAAAACTTTCAATGTCTTTATATACAAGCCCACCCACACAAACTTGACGAATCACCGCATTCCAAAAATGCTCATCCTTCTCCTTACCAATTCCAAATGATGGAAGTTTTTCATGTTTGTATGATTTTATATCGGCCGTAAGATTTCCTGCCAAATACGCACAATAGTGCTTTGACTTTTGAGTTTCCTCAAGGAGCATTATAGCTTCCAATAACATGAGAACAAACTCTCTACCATCTTTTCTCTCTCTCGGATTTCTGCAATTATCACATTGTTCATTGCATTTCTTTTCATCAAATGTCTCTCCGAAATAGTGAAGAATAAATTTTCGTCTACAAACAGAAGTTTCAGCATAAGAAACAATTTCGTGTAATAACTGCTTTCCGATCTCCAATTCAGTTAATGGTTTTCCTTGAAGGAACTTCTCTAATTTTTCTATATCCTTGTAACTGTAAAAGGCTATACAATCACCTACACCACCATCGCGTCCAGCACGACCTGTTTCTTGATAATAACTCTCTAAAGATTTTGGAATATCATGGTGAATCACATAACGTACATCTGGTTTATCGATACCCATTCCAAAGGCGATGGTTGCGACAATCACATTCACTTCTTCCATCAAAAACATGTCTTGGTGTTTTGCACGCATCTCGGCATCTAACCCTGCGTGGTACGGAAGGGCTTTAATACCATTCACCTGAAAAAGCTCAGAGATTTCTTCCACTTTCTTGCGACTCAAACAATATACAATTCCGCTCTGGCCCTCTTTTGACTTAACATATTTGATGATTTCTTTCTCAACGTCGCGTTTCGGGCGGATCTCGTAATACAAGTTGGAACGGTTGAACGAATCCTTGAAAACTTTGGCGTCCACCATGCTCAAGTTTTTTTGAATATCCAATTGTACTTTCGGAGTTGCCGTGGCGGTTAATGCAATTATAGGGACATGCGATATCTTTTCAAAAATCTCCCGCAATCTTCGGTATTCTGGACGAAAATCATGTCCCCATTGTGAAACACAATGAGCTTCGTCAATCGCAAATAATGAAATTGGCAATTGCTTTAGTGAATCTAAAAATCCCTCCATCATCAATCTTTCTGGCGCCACATAAAGTAATTTTAACTGACCATTTTGAACTTGTTGCTTAACTTCTGAAACCTCAAATTGACTCATGCTGGAATTGATTGCTGCTGCGCTAACTCCCGCTTGATTCAAAGCGGTTACTTGATCTTGCATCAAAGCAATTAAAGGCGAAATTACAATCGCAACGCCATCTAAATATAAAGCGGGAATTTGATAACAAAGAGATTTGCCGCCGCCAGTTGGCATCATAACAAAACAGCTTTTACCAGCAATTACATGATTGATAATCTCTTCTTGCGCACCGCGGAAATTGTCATATCCAAATACATGTTTTAGAATATAAGATGGTGACTTATTATTTTGCATTTTATTTTAGTAGTTAGTTAGAGTTCTTGTTGTAAAAACCATAGAGCTTTGTCATTCCCGCGAAGGCAGGAATCCA
>DORI01000229.1:6767-6964 GCA_003512365.1 Crocinitomicaceae bacterium
GCCTTCGCGGGAATGACAAAATCTAAATAACCTATGATTACAACAAGCAGCCCAATATTAATTTTACTTATAAATATGTCATTTAAAAAATTAACTGCCGCCGAAGAAAGAGTTATAATACACAAAGGCACTGAAGCACCTTTTAGCGGAGAATATTATGATAATGCAACTAAAGGAAAATATTTTTGCAAACAATG
>DORI01000036.1:0-5630 GCA_003512365.1 Crocinitomicaceae bacterium
AAACGCCATGATTTTACCTATGATATTTATAGGTATTGCGTGGGCTAGTATTTTGGCTATGCCTTATTCTATGTTGTCAGGTGTTATTCCGGCAGCAAAAATGGGTGTTTTCATGGGGATTTTTAATTTCTTCATCACCCTTCCTCAAATTGTAAGCGCCTTATTTTCTGGGCCAATAGTTAAACATATTTTTGGTGGAAATGCGGCTTATGCACTAATGCTTGGAGGTGGCTTGATGATTCTCGCTGGCTTATTGAATTTTACAATTAAAAATGAAAATTAAAGCCCTTATTTTCGATTTGGACGGTGTTTTGGTAACCACAGAACATAATCATTTTGTAGCATGGAAAAATACTGCCGAGGTATTGGGTATTTCCTTCGATGAAGAGGACAACGAGCAATTAAAAGGTATAAGCAGAGTGGATTCCTTGAAAAAAATTCTAGAAATGGGATCAAAAACAATTTCAGAAGAATATTTCAATGAATTGCTTTTAAAGAAGAATGAATTTTATCTCAATTCCATTCAAAACTTAAATCAAACTAACTTGCTTCCTGGAGTACTTGAACTTCTAAAAAAAGCAAAAGATATGGGGTTGAAATGCGCCGTGGGTTCATCGAGTAAAAACGCTAGATTTATCTTGTCAAAACTGGAAATTGACACATATTTTACAGCAATTGTAGATGGAAACGATGTTTCATACCCAAAACCTCATCCGGAAGTTTTTATCAAAGGAGCTGAATTGATGGGTGTTGAACCTTCACAGTGTATTGTATTTGAAGATGCGCAAAGTGGAATTCAAGCGGCAATCAAAGGAGGGTTTGTAGCTTTTGGAGTGGGAAATGCCGCGCTAATTGATCATGTAGATTATTATTTACCAAATTTAATAGAATTTAGCCTAGAAGAATATGCATAATTTGTTTGAAATAGACGATTGGAGAATAGTTGAAAATGGATTTGATCCGTCGAAGCAAAAACAGGCGGAGAGCATTTTCAGCATTGGGAATGGAGGATTTGGTCAACGGGCAAATTTTGAAGAGACATATTCCGGTCATTCCTTACAAGGGAGCTATGTTGGAGGTGTCTTTTATCCAGACAAAACGCGTGTTGGTTGGTGGAAAAATGGCTACCCAGAGTATTTTGCAAAAGTGTTAAACTCTTGTAATTGGATTGGAATAAACATTGAAGTAAACGGTGAAATTTTAGATTTAAATAAACAAACAATTCTTTCTTTCTACCGAGAATTAGATATGAAGCAAGGCTTGTTAATCCGAAAGTTTCGAGTCCNNTAAAAGAGCTTGAAATTGAGTCGACACGACTTTGTTCGATGGCCGATGATGAGTTGGCTGCTATTCGTTATTCCGTAACACCAATTAATTTCAGTGGAAACGTAAAATTCACGCCTTATTTAGATGGAAAAGTCAAAAACCACGATTCCAACTACGATGAGTTTTTCTGGGATGAAGACAGTCACAAAGTGGATTTGCAAAAGGGCTACGTTTGCACACGCACTAAGAAAACGAATTTCACTGTTTCGACAGCGATGAGATTTTCATTTTTTTTGAAAAGAGGAACTTTTGGATATACACCCGAATACCTTTTCAAAAGATTTCTATGTGGAGAATAACTTTGAGCATTTCTTGGAAAAAGGAACCAAATATACCTTGAAGAAATACATTTCAATTTCATCTACTCTAAATCATTCTGAATTTTCAGTAATACCTCGCTCAATAAATAAGGTGCGGGATGCGTATGTTAATGGCTTCGATAAATTAATTGAAGATCATATTTCAGCATGGAAAAATATTTGGGATAAAGCAGATATTATCATTGAAGGTGATGCTGCTGCACAACAAGCCATACGATTTAATATTTTTCAATTATACCAAACCTACACCGGTAAAAATGAAAAATTGAACATTGGTCCTAAGGGTTATACAGGTGAGAAGTATGGAGGTGCTACTTATTGGGATACAGAGGCATATTGTCTACCTTTTTACTTAAAAACTGCTGATCCGAAAGTTGCACGTCAATTGTTAATTTACAGATACAATCAATTGGATAAAGCGATTGAAAATGCCCAGAAATTAGGTTTTAAAAATGGAGCTGCACTTTACCCGATGGTAACAATGAACGGTGAAGAATGTCATAACGAATGGGAAATCACCTTCGAGGAAATTCACCGAAATGGAGCAATTGCTTTTGCGATTTACAACTACGTTCGTCATACGGGTGATGAATCCTATCTCATTCAATATGGAAGACCTGTTTTATTTGCAATCGCTCGTTTTTGGGCGCAACGTTTTAATTGGTCAGAAGATAAAAAAGCGTTTGTGATGCTCGGAGTTACCGGTCCGAATGAATACGAAAACAACGTCAATAACAATTGGTATACGAATTATTTGGCAAAATGGTGTCTTGATTATACTCTCGAAGTAAACGCAAAGATATCGGATACGACAGTGGAACGATTGTCAACTGCGGAAATTAAAGCCTGGAAAGAACTTACCTCAGCAATCTATTTTCCAAAAATCGGAGGTTCAAATATTTTCTTGCAACAGGATGGATTTTTAGACAAAGAGCAACTTTCCGTAAATGATATTCCAGAAAATCAACGGCCGATTAATCAGTATTGGTCTTGGGATAGAATCTTACGTTCAATTTTTATAAAGCAAGCAGATGTACTTCAAGGAATTTATTTATTTGAAGATCATTTTGACCTGAAAACGATACAAGATAATTTTGATTTTTACGAACCTAAAACCGTTCATGAATCGTCCTTATCTCCCTGTATACACAGCGTCTTGGCTGCGAAAATTGGCCGTCTCGACAAAGCATACGAACTCTATCTTCGGACCTCACGTCTTGATCTTGATGATTACAATCATGAAGCAGATGAAGGNNCCTACACATTACAAGTATGGCTGGAACTTGGATGGCAATTGTTGAGGGAATGGCCGGAATTCGCGTATTTTCAGATAAAATAGTGATGAATCCTGTAATTCCGAAGCAGTGGAAAAATTACCAATTTCAACTACTTGTGAGAAATCAGCCACTTGAAATTCGAGTTTCTCAGAATGAATGTGAAATTATAAATAAAGGATCTCAAGATCTTGAATTGATACTTTTTGATGAAAATATTCCTATCCAAGCCGGAAAATCCTGCATAAAAACTACCATTAAAACTGCAACCTTATGAAAAAAGTAATTTTGTTTACTTGCTTGTTACTGACTTCATTGTTCACTTTCGGGCAAACAGTAAGTATCATCGGAACATTTACCAATTGGGCGAGTGATGTCAACATGAATTCGACGGATAATACCAATTGGACCTTAACGTATACGTTTAATGCAACTGAGCAAGTAAAATTTAGGCAAAATGCCTCTTGGATAGTGAATTGGGGGAATTCTAGTTTTCCATCTGGCACAGGTGTTCAAGATGGCCCGAACATTCAAGTTCCGGCAGGAGAATACATCATTTCCTTTAATAGTTCGACTGGAGCTTATAATTTTGAGTCAACAAATCCAAACCCACCTTCAAATGTAAATCCGACTAATCGTCAATTGGTTTTACAAGGTTTTTGGTGGGACTATTGGAACAACAATTATCAAAATGGTTGGGCAAATTACCTTGCTGAATTGGCGCCGCGATTAAAATCGATGGGAATAGATGCTGTTTGGATACCCCCTTCAATTAAAAACACAGGCACGAATAGTGTCGGATATGCTCCTTTTGATCACTACGATTTAGGAGATAAATGGCAAAAAGGAAATGTTAAAACTCGTATGGGTGACAAAGACGAATTACTACGAATGATGGCAGTTTTTAAGGCGAATGGAATTGATGTAATTCAAGATATTGTTCTTAACCATGTGGTTGGTGCTGGCAGTCAAACAGGAAGTGGCGGTCAAGACCCGGCAGCCATGGATGATGGTCAAACGAACCGTTATAAAAACTTTCGATACACCAGTTTTGCTACGCCAGGAAATAATGAAACCTCATTAAACTATTATGCTCGAGCCGGTCGATTCCCTAAAAACTGGCAAAATTTTTATCCGAATCCAAATAATGCATGTTGTACAAACGAAATCAATAGTGCTTATTGGGGGCCAGATATTTCCTATGAGAGCAATGCATTCGGTCAGAGTAGTAATGCTTTAACATATAATCCAACCCAAACCTCTGATTACATGCGAAACGGAATGAGAAATTGGATGATTTGGTATAAAAAGCAAATGGGATGGGATGGTGTTCGTCTCGATGCCGTAAAGCATTTTCCAGCAAGTGTTTCGGAGGATATTTTGTGGAACTTACAAAATAATGCAGGTTGGGCGAGTGGTGGAACTGATTTATTTTCTGTTGGAGAGTGGGTTGGTGGTATCAACGAAATGGACAGCTGGTGTAATCAAGTCCAAAATAGGTCAGGAACTTTTGATTTTTCTCTAAGAGGAAATCTTCGAAATATTGTTGCAGGAAATGGAAATTACGACTTAGCAACCTTGCCGGGTTCCCAACAATTGAATCGTCAGCGCACGGTACCATTTGTTAATAATCACGATACGTTTAGGCCGCAACTAAATTCACAGGGTAATTATGTTGGATGGAATACTGCTTTGGGAACGGAAGTGGAACCAAATGATGGACGAAACAGCATGGTTCACGCTATAGCTCTTGCTGTTGATGGTGCTCCTCAAATATTTTTCGAGGACCTTTTCAATATTGGTTACAACGGAAATCGTTTTACTCATGATCCAAAAATTGATTCAACCCTACCAGCTCGAAGCGATATAGAAAACCTAATTTGGTGTCATCAAAATCTGAGATTTAAAGAAGGAGCCTATTTAGTGAGATGGCAAGCGGCTGATGCATTGGTTATTGAAAGACAGGCGAAGGCTTTGGTTGCTGTAACAGATAGTTGGACGCAATGGCAGAATTTGACCGGAGTTCAAACCTCTTGGGCTGACGGAACAATTCTAATTGATTATTCAGGAGCGAATGGAACTGCGCAGCGAACAGTTTACGGCGGAGGAAAAGTGGATATTTCCATTCCTCCATGTGATGGTAGTGCAGCTCAAGGAAGAAGAGGATATTCAGTTTGGGCTCCTCAAGGAATTACAGATAATTACGTTAGGCCAGCTGAAAATATTGTACAAGAATGGGAAATGGCGGACGATCTTGGCGATTCACATATTTCTTCCTTGCAACAAGGCGGGGCACTGCCTTCAAATTCAAAAGATTGTAGAACGGTTGGTCGGATTTATGCCAAAGCAGGAACAGACATGATTTTTTCAGTATTTCCTTCGGATACTTTAAGTGGAATACAATTGGTGATTTTGGATAAAGATTGTCAATCGGTAGATTCAATTTCTCAAACGGGTCCTTACGATTTTACAATAACAGCGGCTTACGACGGATGGTATACCATGCGAATTAGAAATGCTACGCAAACTCAACCAGGTCAAACATGTTGGGTAAAGGCTAATTATAGAGCTCCTGAGGCCGTTGTAACGACAGGTGTAAAAAATAAATGTGCGTGTACTGCATCTTCTACAATCGGATTGGAAGATTTGTCAAATTTAGTTTTTTCAATATATCCAAACCCAGCGTTTAATGAAATCACAATTGAAACAG
>DORI01000036.1:5645-9864 GCA_003512365.1 Crocinitomicaceae bacterium
GTTTTAGTCACAGATTTATCAGGAAAAGAAATTCTGAAATCTCAAATTGAGAAAGGTGGCACGATTACGAATCTTAATATTTCTCAGTTAGAAGAGGGTTGCTATTTTATTTCAATTTCCATAGGAGGAAGAAACATTACAAGAACATTCGTAAAAATGTAATCGATTTGCTCCTATTTATTTCTATCGTGATAAGACAAACGTTAAAACGTGATAAGATTTAGTTATTTCCGAAAGTTAATGTAAATTAGCTTCGTGTTGTACAGTGTAGTCGTTCCTGTCTTTAATAACGAAAAAGGTCTTCAACAATTAGTGGACACCTTAAATTCTGTCGTTTTTTTCAAAAAGGATACAGAGTTTATTTTCGTAGATGACGCTTCTTTTGATTGTTCATGGGAAAAGCTTAAAGAGCTCAAAAAGAAACAGGAGAATATTAAAATTATTCGTTTAGGGAAAAATTTCGGACAGCACGGGGCAACACTAGCCGGAATAAATGAGTCCAAAGGTCAATTTATTTTAACCATGGACGATGATCTAGAAGTACATCCAAATGAATTCAGCAAGTTGATTAGTGCTCAACAAAATAGTGAAGCTAGCCTTGTCTATGGAGAATACCAATCGAGAGAAGGAAAGTTTAGGAAGTTTTTAAAATGGGTGTATAAACTTTTGTCAAAATCTGAAGGGAAATTAAAGGGAAGAGGAAGTAGTTTTCGTCTCATTGATGGGGATTTAGCAAGGAAACTGGCCGTTACTCATCATTCTTTTGTATTCATTGACGAATTTCTTCTTTGGTATACATCTAAGGTTCAATTTGTGGATGTTGAAAATTACGAACAAGCAATTACAAAAACGAGGTATAAATTTGGAGGACTGGTGCGCACGACCATGACAGTTATAATGTATTCTACTGCAATTCCATTGCGATTAGTTACGCTTACTGGTTTTATTCTCGCCTCTGCTAACTTTTTGGTCGCTATATTTCTGCTCTACAAATTCTTCATAGACAAAATAAAAGTTGAGGGTTACATTTCACTCATGGTTGCTATATTATTTTCCACTGGTCTAATTTTAATTGGAATTGGAGTGATTGCCCAGTATTTAAGAAACATGATGAAAAATTTGAATCATGCTCCAGCATTCTATGTATCCGAAAAGCAATGCTAAATCTAAAGCAATTTGATGTTGAACTTCGTCGCCTTCAGCTGAAAGATATCGAGCTTGTAAGAAAATGGCGAAATGAAGCACATGTTGCGCAACAGATGATTTATCGAGAATATATAACAGCCGAAATGCAATTAAAATGGTTCAACTCGATTAACAATCCACACAATTACTATTTCTTATTTCTTTTTAAAGGAAACAAGGTTGGGCTTATTCATGCGAAAGACTATGACCTCGAAAGAGGTTTTGGTGAAGGTGGAATTTTTATTGGTGATAAAGCCTATGAGGATTCTTTTGCTGCAGTTTTTGCTTCCTTATGTTTACTTAATTTTGTTTTTTACCTTCTGCCACATATTACAAAATCACGGATTCGGGTATTGAAAACAAATGAACGCGCTATACAATACAATAAATTAATGGGGTATGAAGAAATTCCTGGTGCCAAAAATACACACGATCAACTTTTTGAACTTTCACGTGAGCGCTATTTGACACATGGTCTTAAATTAAATAAAGTCGCGAGTTTATATTGTGAAGGGTCAAATTTAATGGAATTAAAAGGCACCAGCAGCGAGCTAAATATGCGAGAAATAAATACTCTTTTGGAAGCTAAAATTCCACCAATGGCAATTCCCGGGCTCTAAAACAATTCATCCATTGCTCTTTCGAGGCAAACGAGAGTAGAAAAGGGTCTTCTAAATGCTGAATTTTATAGTGACTAATTTCTTCTGCACTATATCCCCAAAGTGGATTCGGTATATCGAACATTAGCACAACTCTATTTTCGTTTGAACCGTTCCAGGCTTCATGCACGAATGAATCGTCAAAGACCACCAATTCTCCTTCTTTCCAAAAATGAGTTTCATTTCCAACTCGAATGCCGCATTGATTTCCTTCCGGAACAATAAGGGGCAAATGACAGCGAAGAACCATACGCGTATAACCTTCATGGGGCTTTATTTTTGTTTTGCCTGGTAATAATGAAAAATCACAGGAAAGTATAGAGGGTGTCGAGTAAATCAAATTTGCAGTTTGTGGACATAACGATGCATTTCGTTTACTTTTCATCATGAAAAATAAGAATGAAAAAACTTTCCATGATTTATTTTCTTTATTCTCAACGTATTCAGGGAATGTGTTTAACCATCGCTTTCCTTCGTTCAAACTTAAGAGATGTATTAATTCTTTTCTAATTATTTCCCAGTTATCTACTAAAACCTGTAATTCAGGAAACGCTGTTGAATTGTAAAAATAGCAAGGGTTTTTCTCTGTAATAACGTTCATTACTGACGCTTTAGTTTTCCTTGTTTCCAATCTTGAACGAGTTTAGCCCACGAGTAAGGATTGAACAAATTATTAACTGGTAGCTGACCATTGGTGTACAATTTAGACATACGTAGGTTATAGGCATTTCCGTAGGCTAGAGATCCATCAGCATCTAATTTTGCAGCGACCATCGCCAAGGACTCTCCAGATAATTCTCGTTGAGCGCGACGAATTGCATCATCATAGGGCTCCATATTAATAATATAGGCGTCAAATTGTTCTTTTGTCGGCCATGGATACAAGGTGATTTCAGGTAGATTTATGGTGTCTATTTCCATTAAATGAATAATGCTATACCGATTTTCAGAAAGCGTATCAGGAACAATATAGGTGGAGGGTTTGTAACCAAATGCATTAAAAATAATGCTATCTCCGGGGTAAGTAACAAGGGAGAAAAAACCATAAGAATCTGCCAATACACCTCGTCCTAAAGTCCTGTCATAAACGGTTATAAAAGGAACTGGATCCAAGCTTCCATCAGAAACTGCAACACCAGAAAGTTGAATCAAACGTTGAGGATCAATTTCTTTTTTTTGAGCAAAATTTGAATTAACAATCCCGCAAAAAAACAAAAATAAGAGTAGCGCTTTTATTCTCACAAAAACAAGTATACAAAAATAGTTCCGTTTGACTTCTGTTTTTAGCCATATTTAACAATTACTGCTTTAGATTAACTGCTTTTATTTTCCTAAATTTGTCAGAATTTATAGTTATAGATTCACATGTCATTAAATAGCCTAAACAACATCAAAGAAGGATTGACTTACGACGATGTCTTATTGGTTCCTGCCTTTTCGAAAGTATTACCAAGAGAAGTTTCGTTGCAGTCGAAATTCACCAGAAATATTTTCCTTAACACCCCAATTGTTTCCGCAGCGATGGACACAGTTACAGAATCTGCGATGGCTATTGCAATGGCTAAAGCTGGCGGAATCGGAATCATTCACCGCAACCTTCCAATTGATGCTCAAGTCACTCACGTTAAATTAGTGAAAAATGTTGGACTTGCAGGAGCTGCAGTCGGTGTTGGCGATGATGGATTTGAAAGAGCAGAAGCGCTGATCGGCGCCGATGTTGATGTCATTGTTGTGGATACTGCCCATGGCCATCATCGAGCAGTTTTANNAGCGATGGACACAGTTACAGAAGCTGAGTTAGCGATTGCAATAGCGCAACAAGGTGGTATTGGTGTCATTCATAAAAACATGAGTGTAGAGATGCAGGCTATGAATGTCAGGAAAGTAAAACGTTCGGAAAGTGGTATGATCATCGATCCCATTACGTTGAGAGAAACTGCACTAGTTCGCGATGCATTGGCATTGATGAGAGAAAATAGCATTGGTGGTATTCCTGTTGTGGATGAAAATAATGTTTTGAAGGGCATCGTTACGAATCGTGATTTGCGTTTTGAGAAGAACATAGATCGACCAGTGAAGGAAATTATGACTTCTGAAAAACTTATTACGACTTCAGAATCAACAGACTTACATACAGCCGAAGGAATTTTGCAAGAAAATCGAATCGAAAAATTGCCTGTGGTAGACGCTGCTAATAAACTAATTGGATTAATAACATACCGAGATATAATTAAGGTAAAAGAACACCCGATATCATGCAAAGATAAATTAGGGCGTCTTCGTGTTGCGGCTGCTGTAGGCGTAACGCAAGATACTTTGGAAAGGGTAGAGGCACTGGTTAAAGCAGGGGTAGATGCGGTTGTCATTGATACCGC
>DORI01000121.1 GCA_003512365.1 Crocinitomicaceae bacterium
TGATTGCAGATGAATTTGACATTAAAGAATTCACTAAATTTGAAATTCAGAGAGGGGTGTAGAATTTACGTAAAGTAACTATCTGATTTGATTTTTTAGATGTAACCAATATCTCCCAAACGCATTACACAAGAAACTCTCTCCAAGTCAAATATTTAATTAAAACTCTTTATATCATGAAAGCACATGTTTTATCAATTTTCAGTGTACTTTTTTTAAGTTCTTTTAACGTGATTGTGAAGGCGCAAAACAGAAGTGCTCAGGAAATTTTAGCGCAGGGTAGCAAAGACATCGGACGATACAGTTCAGAAAATACCGAGTTGAAAACTTTTGTTGTCAAAATGGGTTACGGCGAATCAAGTATTTCGCAACAGCTTGCTCGGTTTAATGTACTGGGTGCGACCATCCATTCGATTGATTTGGTGTATTCGGATTTCCCTAAAGGACAGGATTTAAGCAAATTGAATCTAAGTCGGATCCAAGAAATGGAACGTTTTCATCCGATATTCGTGCAAAATCCTTTAATAAAATGGACCCTCTGGCGACAAACGGAATGCAATTCTGAGCAAGAGGCTAGAGATTTGTTTCACGGAATTATCGTGTACTACCAAGAAGCAATAAGCACTGATTTTGTGAACAATGCAACCACTGATTTAAATAAGTATTTACCGATAAAAATGACGCCCATCATTGCGAAAAAAATTCTTGACACCATCAGTCGGCCAACAGTGATTAACGTCTTTAATCGACAGACGCGCTGGAAAAATGCGGTGTTGATTGTCGATTTAACATCCTCGATGATTCCGTATAATTCACAGGTGGTGTTATGGCAATTGCTGCACAGCGAACGCGGTCTAATTAAAGAGGTAGTGATGTTCAACGATGGAAATTCCGCTCCACAACGCGCCAAGCATGTGGGAAAGACAGGCGGATTGTACCACGGTCAGCACCTCAGTTTCGATAGCTTGCGCAACATGTCATTGACCGCATGTCGCAACGGTTTAGGAAACCGCGATTTCCCAGAAAATGATTTGGAAGCGGTACTGTTTGCTATCAAAAAGAATCCGAATGCTGGGGAATATATTTTGGTAGCTGATAACGATGCGGCGCCAAGAGATATGGCTTTGTTATCGAAAATCAACCGTCCTATTCGAGTGGTTTTATGCGGAGCGGAGAATGGCATTTTACCGGAATATCTAGAAATTGCAAGAAGCACAGGAGGTTCAGTTCATACCATCACAGATGACATCATCGACCTCATGAAAAGGAGGGAAGGGGAGGTGTTTTCGGTTGGGTATCGAAGGTTTAAAATCGTTTCAGGTAGGATTGAGCTTTATTAGTTTACTATTTAATCAAAAAATATTGGTTTAAACTTGAATTTAAATTTTTACAAAAGTAAAATGTAGGCATTTATTTTACAGCATTGTTTTTTTTATTAAATTTGATACCATAATCATATTAATATTATGAAAAGTTTAATTTTAGTTCCATTAATTGCAGGGGCTTTGGCTAAGGCCTGTGCAAAGACTGCTGCAAATTCAGCTGAAGCTGGAGCAAAAAATTCTGATGTTTTTGTTAATCAGTCGGTCAGAAATTCTGATGCATTTACTTCTGCCATGACCAGAGCAACTGCGAGGTCTGCGAGATACCTAGAGGAAGATCTAAACAAAGCCGATTCAAATGTATATTATGAAAATAACGTGGTAGTAGTTGATAATACCAGAAACCAATGAGACTTATAAAATTGATGCTTTTATTAGCATTCGTGTTAATTGGCACTGCATCTTGTAGTGATAAACCAGGTGATAATTTAGAATCAGTGGAAGACATTTCTGTTAATTCCAAGCAAATATTAACTATGGATTTGAGTGAAAAATCTGAATATCGATACAGGGCTAATGGAACTACATATGATATTGTAAGTGGAAAAGAGTCTGGTACAATTGTTTCAATTTTATCTGATGATTCAAAATATGAACAAGAAGTTCCTCCATGGGAGAAACCTGATGATTCTGAAGGAGAATATAGCTCATGTGAGTTAGAACATATTGATAACAAGGAAGTAATTTTGGTTTTCAAAAACTTTTCCAATGAAATTAAAATAAATTGGAGAATGAAATTTAATTACAAGGAAGGAACATATCAAGATTTTTTAAATGGTAAATTTGTGAAATTAGTTCATCAGCCACAAGAGAGCGAAAAATATTTTAGAGCACTTTCTAAGGGATTAATTGCAAGTATGTCATCACTCGGAATAGATCTTGAAAAATCGACTTGTGATTTTACGACCAAAAAAGATGAATACTTGCTGTCCAAAAAGGAAATAATAAATTTAGCAGAAGAAAAAATAAAAATCACGTTATTTGTATCTGAAGAAATACATGAAGAAATGTTAAACACAATGAAACAAAATATGAGTAAAAAATAATCTTTCGTCTTGTGTCTGACTCGTCATGTTATAATATTAAGAAAGATTTAAGTTCCTAAATTATAACTACGTTCATATTTATAATTTTTAAAGGGTTTAATTGGCTTTTGTAAAGTAATTTATTTTTTTAATTAAATATTGTTCAAGTTAAAAAATAATAAAAGAACAAAAAAAAATATCTTTTTGGAAAATTAGATGATTTACAAATGAGTTTTACCTTTCTTTCGGATCAAGATAAATTCTCATGATTTCTATATCTTTTCTTTTTAGATTGAAGCGATATTAGCCATTTGTCAAAATCTTCAGATGGGAGACTGTATGGCATGTTATAAGTACTTGATAAATATTTTTGAT
>DORI01000217.1 GCA_003512365.1 Crocinitomicaceae bacterium
AGAAAAAGAAAATGCTTATTTCTATTGTTTATACAGTTGGAATAGTGGGAAATTCGATTTTAACAAGTGTATCGGTTTTAGCGAGGATAAAGGAAATACACAAATTAAATACACCGAGGAGCAGAGTTATGAATTTAGTCCTGAAATAAAAGAAATAGTACAAAAGGAAAGTTTTGCGTTTTAGTTTATTGATATTGATTCTGGTTCTAGTTTCGTCATGTTTCCATGGAAATCGTTTAGACGAGGTTAAATATGATAAGTTGTTTCATGGGGGTCAATCCCGCATCTGGATACTAAGTTCCGTAGCACCAGGTGATGATTCAGATAATTCGCAAAGGTTTAAGAATGAACTTCTTATTTTTTCTTCAAATGGTAATGTTTTACTCTCTGATTTTTCAAAACTATATCAAGGTGAAGGTAAAAAAGGAACTTTTTCAGTATATTCGACTAACAAAGAATTAGACATACAATTTGGAGGAGAGCGTTGGTTCTTTACTTTTGAAGTTAAGGATGAGCACCACATCATTTTGAAGCCGAATGANNGGTAGTAATACCTCTCAAATTTTGCATTTGTTTTCAGTGCCTGAAATTTAAAATTTCTCGAATGCTCCTAATCCGAAAAGTGCAAAGTCGAAACGTGCAGGATCTAAAGGGTCTAGTTTCAGGAAAACATTTCTCAATTCTTCATTCGTTTTCCAGTCATTTTGCTTTCGTTGTAAGATCCCAAGTTTTCTGGCAATATTTCCTGTATGAACATCCAGAGGGATATATAATTCAGAGGGTGAAACGGAATTCCAGAGACCAAAATCAACTCCTTTTGCATTCGAACGTACCATCCATCNNTACCGTAACCAATTAACGCGATCTCTATTTCTATTGGCATTCGAACGTACCATCCATCTTAAAAACATTACTAATCTTTTTGCTGCCGATCCTGCTTCCGGGTTGGAGACATGCTTAATTGTTCTAGCTTCGCTATTTAAGGAAAGAAAAATGGTTCTGAAAGCGATTATTCGATTTTTTAGATTCTTATCTGATGAAAGAAATTGTTTTTCCAAGCCGCCATTTTGATAACAATGTTTCAATGCGCCAAAAAAGTAGGCTAAGTCTTTTGAGTTGAATGTCCTGTGAACAAAGTCATATTCTTTACCAGGATTATAATTCATGATAAAGTCATACGGAGAGTTGCCCATAATGCGCATTAATTTTTCTCANNCCACTTTTAATAATCGATTGACGATTTCCCCATGCGATAGTGGCAATTAGAAATGCAGCAATTTCAATATCTTCTTTAATTGAAAATTTCTTAGGGATTTGTATTGGATCGGAATTAATAAAGTCAGGGTGTTCGTAAAAATCGCTTTTAAAAATTAAAAATTCCTGTAACTCTTTTTGCATGTTAAACGAATAGCCCGTCTTTCATTGTTAATTTCCTATCGGCCATGTTCGCAAGGTCTTCGTTATGGGTAACGATAACAAAAGTTTGTTGAAATTCCTCACGTAATTTAAAAAAAAGCTCATGTAGTTCTTTGGCGTTTTTTGTGTCTAGGTTTCCGGAAGGCTCATCCGCTAAAACAATACTCGGTTCATTAATTAGTGCCCGACAAACGGCTATGCGTTGTTGTTCACCCCCGGAAAGCTCACTCGGTTTGTGATTTTTCCTATGATCTATCGAGAGTTTAGAAAGTAACATTTCTGCTCTTTCTTGAAGTTGTTTTTTGTTCGTTCCAGCAATCATTCCAGGAATCATCACATTTTCAATTGCCGTAAATTCAGGAAGCAACTGATGAAATTGAAAAATAAATCCAATGTGTTTATTTCTGAAGGCAGCAATCGCGGATTGATTCAAGGAAAAAGGAGATATGCCATTAATTATTATTTCACCTCCGTCAGGTTTATCTAATGTCCCTAAAATTTGCAATAAAGTAGTTTTTCCAGCGCCAGAGGAACCTACAATTGAAACTATTTCACTTTTTTCAACGCGCAAATTAACCCCTTTCAATATGGCTAATTCGCCGTAGGATTTCGTGATATTTTGAGCGATCAGCATCAAGGATTTAATTTCAAATTATGTCCAAATTTATCTCTTTTTACCTTTAAATAATGAAAGTTGTGCTCATTGCTTTCAACCTCTAACGGTACATTTTCAATGATTTCAAGTCCGTATCCAATTAATCCTGTTCTTTTCTTAGGATTATTAGACATTAACCGCATCTTTCGCACTCCGAGATCCCTTAACATTTGAGCGCCGACACCATAGTCGCGCTCGTCTGGTTTAAATCCTAATTTAACATTCGCATCAAACGTGTCGAATCCTTCTTCTTGAAGTTTATATGCTTTGAGTTTATTAACTAAACCAATTCCTCGTCCTTCTTGGTTCATATAAACGACAACCCCTTTTCCTTCCTTTTCAATCATTTCCATGGCTTTGTGAAGTTGTGGTCCACAATCACATCGACACGAACCAAATATATCTCCAGTAAGACAAGATGAATGGACACGTACTAAAATTGGTTCATCTTCTTTCCATTCTCCTTTAACGAGCACGAGATGATCCATATCTGAATTTCGATCTTTATATGCGTGCAATTGAAAATCTCCAAGAGCGGTAGGTAAGTTGACATCTACCACACGCTCAATGTGTGTTTCATTTGTTATTCTATATTTGATTAGCTCTTCAATCGAAATAATCTTTAAATCAAATTTCTTTGCAATTTCGATTAATTGAGGCAGACGCGCCATGGAACCATCCTCATTTAATATTTCAACGATAATTCCAGCCTCCTCGTATCCGGCCATACGTGAAAGATCCACAGCAGCAGTTTTCAGCGGCAATGGAATNNGTCCAGGTTTTCCTAATTCTTCTGGTCTTGTATCAGGGTCGATTAATGCTAAAATAGTTTTAGAACGATCACTAGCGCTAATTCCGGTGGTGCAACCGTGTCCAATTAAATCAATACTAACAGTAAATGGTGTTTCGTAGGCAGCGGAGTTATTTCTCACCATCATTTCTAATCCTAATTGATCACAACGCTCTTCACTGAGTGGAGCGCAAATGAGTCCTCGACCATGAGTGGCCATGAAATTTATAATTTCTGGAGTAGCGTTTCTTGCGGCGGTTAAAAAATCACCTTCATTTTCACGGT
>DORI01000019.1:0-298 GCA_003512365.1 Crocinitomicaceae bacterium
AAGAAACATTGCAGGATACGATTGTCGAAAAGCAATTTATCAGAAAAACGATAGCACCCGTATTTATGCCTGGTATGCGACTAGTATAGTTCCATCCGTTGGACCGGAAGGTTTTTGTGGTTTACCTGGTGCAATTTTAGGTGTTGCAACGGAAGATGGAGGAATTATTTACTTTGCTAAAAAAGTGGAATTTATACAGCCTAAACCGGAAGAATTACAGGGGAATATTGGTAAAAATAAAGCGATTACGATAAAGGAATTAAAAGCAGACATTGAAAAAAAATACGGAAGCCAACCG
>DORI01000019.1:321-5568 GCA_003512365.1 Crocinitomicaceae bacterium
TTATTACCTTTGTCGCTTGATTCAACAAAACTGACTACATGTGGCAGTGGATTGCTAATATAATTCTTAGAAATCGCTTTATTATCCTTGGGGCCATCACATTGATTACCGTTTTTCTCGGTTATCAAGCGTTCACTTCTTTGAATTTAGATAATAAGTATGGTTTAGCTTTGCCAAAGGACTCTCCAACAACCGAAAACTACAAGAAATTCAAGAATATGTTTGGTGAGGATGGTGGAACTCTCATCATTGCATTAGAGTCGGATTCGTTGTATACTCCTGGAAACTTGAAATTGTGGAGAGACATGGGTTCCGAAATTTTAGCCAAATCACTTGGTGTCAATTCTGTAATTTCAGAAGCTACATTGGTTACTTTAAAAAATGACAAAGTTAAACGCCAATTCGAATACCCGCCAACACCCATTGTTACCGAGGACAAACTAAAGACACGTGAGGGTGTTAAGAAAATTCGAAACGAAATTAGAAACAATCCATTTTTCAAGAATATTCTCTACAACAAAAAAGAGAATGTTTCCCTAATGCTTATTGGTCTTGAAGAAGAATATTTAACCGATAAAGACAGTTGTAAATTAGTTCTCGATATTGAACAGATTGCTAAGCGTTATGAGTCAAAACTTGGTAAAATGCATTTTTCCGGTTTACCTTATATACGAGTTGTTATTGCCAAAAGAATTCAGGGTGAAATGTACCTTTTCATTGGATTTTCCATTTTAGTGACATCCATTCTCTTGTACATATTTTTTAGGTCTTTTAGGGTAGTAGGTATTTGTTTAACCGTGGTTGGAATTGCCGTTATTTGGGCAATGGGAAGTATAGGATTCATTGGTTGGAAATTATCTTTTCTAATGGCCTTGATTCCACCGTTAATGATTGTTATCGGAATACCTAATTGTATTTTCTTGATGACAAAATTTCATCAAGAAGTTAAGGAACATGGCAACAAAACAAAAGCACTCTCTCAGGTAATTCAAAAAATTGGAACGGCAACATTTCTTACAAATTTCACAACTGCAATAGGTTTTTTAACATTTGCATTCACGAATTCTGAGAAACTCATTGAATTTGGTCTTGCGGCAAGCATGAATATCATGATGGTATTTATACTCTCATTGTGTATTTTACCAATACTATCTTCTTTTTTCAAACCTCCAAAAACGAGACATTTAAAACATTTAGATAGAAAGTTTGCTACCGGAATGATAAACTTCATTCTTTTCATTACTCAAAAGAAAAGAACTGTAATATATCTAGTTACAATTACTATAGTCGCTATAAGTGTTTATGGTATGTCAAAAATTATTGCCACGGGAAATCTAACAGGAGATTTGCCAAAAAGTGATAATATTTTGCAGGACGTGAAATTTTTGGAATCAAATTTTGGTGGGTCAATTCCATTTGAAATTATGATTTATTATCCGAATAAATCCTGGTGGAAGAGAGAGACGCTCGACAAAATTGACAATGTACAATCCGCTCTGTCTAGAGATACCATGTTCTCAAAATCGGTTTCGGCAGTTGACATTATTAAGTGGATTAACATGTGTTACTACGACAATGATTCAACGGAATATAAATTATACAATAGTCGAAACAAGCTTGTTCAGCGTGATTTATTACGATACATTAAAGATTTCAGTAAGCGATCTGATAACGGGAAATACTCCATAAAAGAATTGATAGACACTAATAATCGCGTGATACGTATTCGTTGTCAAATACAAGATATTGGTTCTTATGAAGTTTCAGATAAGGTCAACCAAGTAAAAGATACCATCGAACGAATTTTGAATCCCGATCGTCAACAATTGGAAAATTATTACAGTCAAATTGGAAATAACGCCAACTATATAGATAGTTTTTACGCCTATTATCCTGGAGTATACAACAATTTTCGTGATTTGTATTTTGGAGAAAAAGACGAGCTTAAATTAAAATTTGAAGAAGACCCTGAATTTGCGAGACAAGTAGTTCGCAAACCGGATTTTCAGGAAAAACTTCGAGCCGCGATAAACCAAGAATACTTCACCTTCGACATAACTGGAACCTCAGTTGTGGCGTCGGAGGGAACGAAGTATTTGGTAAATAATTTGATTTCGAGTATAATTTTTGCGGTAGCCTCCATTGCTGTTTTAATGGCCATACTTTTCAGATCATGGCGAATGGTAGTCATTTCTATGATTCCAAATTTGGTGCCTTTGTTTATTACGGGAGGAGTTATGGGATTCTTGGGAATACCATTAAAGCCTTCAACTTTATTAGTTTTTAGTATTGCATTTGGTATATCAGTAGACGATACTATTCATTACTTAGCCAAATACCGTCAAGAGTTAAAACAACAGAAATGGGACCCTAAAGAATGTGTTCTCATAGCTATTCGTGAATCTGGATTGGGTATGTTCTACACTTCAATTGTATTGTTTTTTGGATTTTCGGTGTTTACATTTTCACAATTTGGCGGTACTCAAGCGTTGGGATACTTGATTTCTTTGACACTCATTTCAGCGATGATATGTAATCTAGTCATATTGCCTTCACTTTTGTTAACACTTAATAAATGGATAACAACAAAGTCATTTAAAGAGCCTTACTTTGACGCTTACGATGAAGGAAGTGATATTGATTGGAACGAGCTTCAATTAAGTACGGACAGAGAGGAAGAATCGGACAAAATTAATTAGTATGAAATAAGCATAAAGAGATTTTCCATAAAACAAGGATGAATTAAATCTCTTTTGCGAATCACTTCGAGGCTGCTAAAGAGGTCCATTTGACAGTTAAAAAACAAATTATATATACATGAAAGGAATAATATTAGCTGGCGGATCTGGGACACGCCTTCACCCTCTTACACTCGCGGTGAGTAAACAACTAATGCCTGTTTACGATAAACCGATGATTTACTATCCATTATCAATTTTGATGAGCGCTGGTATCCGCGAAATTTTAATCATTTCTACTCCGTATGACTTGCCTAATTTTGAAAAACTTCTTGGGAACGGAGAAAATCTTGGCTGCAAATTTCAATACGCGGTTCAAGAAGTTCCAAACGGATTAGCACAGGCTTTTGTAATTGGAGAAAAGTTTATCGGAAAAGATAAAGTCGCTTTGATTTTAGGTGACAATATTTTCTATGGAGTTGGAATGGACGCTTTGTTGAAAGAAAATAATGATCCAACAGGTGGAGTCGTTTATGCCTACCACGTGAGTGATCCAGAAAGATATGGTGTTGTTGAGTTTGATGCGGAAATGAAGGCAGTTTCAATTGAAGAGAAACCAAAGCATCCAAAATCTAATTTTGCGGTTCCGGGATTGTATTTTTATGATAATACGGTGGTTGAAATAGCAAAAAACCTGAAACCGTCAGCTCGTGGAGAATATGAAATAACCGATGTAAATGCTGAATATTTAAAACGAAATCAATTGAAAGTAGCAGTTTTAGACCGAGGAACCGCTTGGCTAGATACAGGAACATTTACATCTTTAATGCAAGCAGGACAGTTTGTTCAAGTTATTGAAGAAAGACAAGGCTTGAAAATAGGTTGTATTGAGGAAGTAGCTTACCGAAACGGTTTTATTTCAAAGGAACAACTCAAACAAATCGCTGAACCACTTGTTAAAAGCGGTTATGGATCCTATCTTCTTAATCTGATCAAGCGTAAATGAACTCGATAGCCAATTATATCAAGCAAATAGAGTCCGAACTTAGTAATTTTGAACTTCCGAATTCTCCTGAAAATCTTTACGATCCCCTTCGCTATTTTTTTGAATTAGGAGGAAAGAGGCTAAGACCAGCACTAACCTTGATGACAGCAGAAAATTTTAGCGGACAAGGAAAGGATGCGCTGAATGCGGCAATGGCTGTTGAGTTATTTCATAACTTTTCACTTATTCACGATGACATCATGGATGAAGCTCCTTTTCGTCGAGGGAAGGAAACCGTTCACACGAAATGGAACAATCACATTGCGATTTTATCGGGGGATGTTTTATTTGTAAAAGCATACGAATCGTTAGCAAAATGTGACATAAAATACCTTCCAGAACTACTAAATCTATTTAACAAAACGGCTACTGAAGTTTGTGAAGGACAGCAAATGGACATGGACTTTGAGTCTCGAGAATCCGTATCAGAAGAGGAGTACATTGAAATGATTCGCTTAAAAACGAGTGTTTTATTGGGATGCGCTATCCAATTTGGTGGTATCGTTTCAGACTTAGACGCAAAGATGCAACAAGCCTTGTACGATTTTGGTCAATATATTGGAATCGCTTTCCAAATAAAAGATGATCTTTTGGATTTATATGGTGAAAGTGCAAAAGTTGGAAAACAAATAGGTGGAGATGTCTTGAGTAATAAAAAAACTTTGTTAAATATCAAGGCTAGAGAGTTAGGATGCGACATGATTCAGCTATCTTCGATTATTGAGCCAAATGAACGCGTTCGTTCGGCTCAACAAATTTTTAAAGATTTTGGAGCAAAAGAGGCTGCTGAGAAAAAAATGGAGGCCTACTACAACGATGCAATTAGAAGCCTTGAAGCACTTCCGGAAATACAAAAAGATTTGTTTAAATCGTTTGCCACCTATTTAATTGAAAGAGCTTCATAAATTGTTCCTTTAATATTTCACTTTTTATTTACAACAATAGAATTATTGATTTGTTATTACGAATTATATCACTAAATTCGTACACTTAAAATTTAATTAACATGAAAAAGATTTACGTATGCTTAGTTGGATTATTTGCAGTAGGTGCGGTAAACGCTCAGAAAAGCGCAACTGTATTGGATAGCAAAAAAAATCCATTCATTCAACAAAAAGCCCCGAAGGGCAAATTTGATCAACTTAAAGGTGTAACCATTTGGTCAAATGATTTCTCAAATGCAGCTGATTGGGCAACTGATAATGACCCAGCAGGAACACCTCCTCACACAGCAGGTGATTGGTCAATTGTTACCGATGTAAATGCAGCACCTGTTGCGGCGTTAACTCCAGCAGGACATACAACAGCAGCCAACGGATATGCAATTATTGATTCTGATGCTGCAGGTGCAACTGCAAGCCAAAATGCTATTATCTACACGGTAGCACCTATTGATTTGTCCGCTAATCCTCAAGTTGTCATGACGTTTCAACAAACGCACAGACGTTATGCGGAGTCAACGTATGTTATTTACAGTTTAGATGGTGGTGCGACATGGGGAGAAGTAGAAGTTAACGCGAATCA
>DORI01000211.1:0-2695 GCA_003512365.1 Crocinitomicaceae bacterium
TGACGTCATTTGGAAGTCCATGCGTCGCCCATCGCGTATGGCCTATTCCCGCATTACCTTTCACATCAAATTGAGCGGCATATTCTTCTAAAACTGAAACTTTTCCAGCGCGTTTGTAAATATTAAGGTTACCATCGTGCAACAAAGCCACTCCGGCGCTGTCGTAACCGCGGTATTCTAATCGCTTTAGTCCTTTTAGTATAATAGGAAAAGCTTCTTTTTTTCCGATATAGGCAACAATTCCGCACATAATTTAAAATGTAGAATAGGTGATAATTAGTTTAGGTTTGTTCTTGTTGGAGGTATTTTTTCCATTAAATACGATACGCTCGGCTGAGTTAATGAAAAATCGAGGAGACAAGTATACTCCGGTATTTTCAATGTCACCGTTATGTACTGCCTGAATGTAATTTTTGAGGTCTATTTTGAAATGTTTCTTACTGTCAGAATACTCTCCTAAACTAGGCAATGCGGTGAGGTTTTCATCACTTGATTTTATCTTAGTAGAAACAGATAAAAAAGATCCGGGTTTAAAGCGATAACCCGTTTGAAATTGAATAGGCAAGGTTAATTCAGCACGATGGACGATAATATTTTCAGGTAAGTTTTCAATCTCGGGAACCTTTACTACTGCTCTATGCTTGAAGGCCTGTGCGTAAAATTCTGTCATACCTTTTGTAGAATCTGTGAGAACGGCTTGGATAGGGTAATTCGTATTTTGAATGTTAACGTGGTTGAAATCAGCACAACTTGAATTTATCAATAAATCGTAGGATTTACTCACGCCCCCTTGTGTGAAGTATATCGTAGCTTTTGAAGCGGGGTCGTTTAAATTGAAGTAAAAAATGGCACCTTGACCTACGGATTGATTTAGGTTTTGAGTTTTAACCTTAAGTCCTTTGAAAAAGTTTAAAAAATTCTCATTACTCGAAAAACTTGCACTACCACTTTCTGCCTCTGAAATTAAATACTTGGCAAAATTTGTATCTAAAGGAATCCGTAATTGTGAATCTACGGTATCTTCACCTATCACTGTTTTATCGTTCGGTCTTGGTATAATCGTTTGTTTTCCTGCAGGAATCAATGTAGTGCCTTTCGTGTTTTTATCACTAAAGTCATAATAGGTTGAGTCAAGGTAAATCGATTCATCCATTTCCAAAACTTGAAAGGTTTGTGCACTCAGGTCTCCATAGTATCCGGCGTATTCAAGCGCTAAGACAAACGAATCTACTTTTATTGAGCTGATATCTCCGAAATCCGGATTTAGAGTTGCCAATCTAAATTGGGTGTAAAAATAGGCTTCTAATTTTCCAAATTTAGGATCGATGTAACTTCCTAAAACGGCATTTGCAGGGTTATCTGTAATAGTTGAATCCTCTGCAATTGTATAGGTAATTAAATCTAAAGTATCAGTTGTACTGTTGAGGTATTCCTGTTCGTCAATAATGTCTTTTCCTGCAATACTTTCTTTTTTTCTGCACGAAACAAGAAATAAGAGGATGGTAAACAGGAATAAAAGACTATTTTTCATTGGCATATCATCAAAAAACTTATGCCAGCACATTTCCAGCAATCACGCTGTCAAAAAGACTACCAATTTCCGTTGCTTGATTTTCTTCAGCAACATATCCTTGTTTCAGGCAAATTGCGTCATTAAAAACAGTCTGTAAATCTGCGTCGAGTTGTTCGGATGCAATATTCACACCGTCACAAAATGCAACCATTGATTTGACAAGATTGATGTAATCTGTGGCAGTAAACTTTTCTGCAATTTCTTTCGGAAAACCATCGAAAATTAATTTCTCTGCAAATCGAGCGTCCCACGGTGTATCGAAACGTTCGTTGTACATGCTATACACAACCTTAGTATCCTTGAAATGTGGATCCTTATTGAACGAATGCTTGATGTATAATCCCATAATTCCAGTTAACCAACCGTGACAATGAATTACATCTGGTTGCCAACCTAGTTTTTTAACAGTCTCTAAAACGCCTCGACAGAAAAACATTGCTCTTTCGTCGTTATCAACGTGAAAGGCTCCGTTATCATCTACTAATGTCGATTTTCTTTTGAAATATTCGTCGTTATCGATAAAGTACACTTGCATTTTAGCTGCAGCAACAGAAGCCACCTTAATTAATAAAGGATGATCGTGATCGTCAATGCAAATATTTAATCCCGAAAGACGAATGACTTCATGAAGTTGATGCCTTCTTTCGTTTATAACACCAAATCTCGGGGTGAATACACGTATTTCCTTACCACTTTCTTGAATGACCTGAGGAAGTCTTCTAGCAGTATTTGAAAGTTCGTTTTTGGGAAGAAAAGGGAAAATTTCTTGCGTAATAAACAGGATTCGTTTCTTTTCCATCTGTGAAATTAGGCTACAAAGGTACGAAATATAAATGAACATTCATAAAAAGCTATAGCTTTGTCCTTTACATCTCACTGAATGACCTTATTATCGCTTAATGATTTAGTGCTCAAAATTGGAAAAATGAATTTCCAAGACCAATCGCTTGGGTTTGTTCCAACCATGGGAGCATTGCATGAAGGCCATCTTGCTATAATCGAGCGCGCTGCAAAAGAAAACGATATTGCTGTTGTGAGTATTTTTGTTAACCCAACGCAGTTCAATAATCCGGATGATTTAGTCAACTATCCGCGCACCTTAGAAGAGGACTTAAAACTTCT
>DORI01000211.1:2802-16659 GCA_003512365.1 Crocinitomicaceae bacterium
TAAAAAAGATTACCAGCAGCTGGCAATAATCAGGATGCTTGTAAAGCATTATCAATTTCCAATTGAAATTGTTGCGTGTGAAACGTGGAGAAGTGAGGTGGGCTTGGCATTAAGCAGTCGTAATAAACGATTATCTCCGGAAGGGCTTGAAGAGGCATTAATAATTTGGAAAACACTTTCGTTTATCAAGGAAAGAAAAAATACATCTTCCATCCTCGATGTAAAAACTGATGCAATTTCATTTTTTTCTTCAGGTTCTTTATCCTTGGAGTATCTTGAGTTTATGAATGAAAACACACTCTTGCCCGCTGCATCTTGGGAGGAACCAGTGGTTTGTTTTATTGCTGCGTATTGTGAGGGAGTTAGACTAATTGATAACATTTTGGTGTAATCCGTTTATTTGCTTTATTTTTGCCGCGTAATTTTACTATGTACATACAAGTTTTAAAATCCAAAATACACCGAGTTCGCGTTACACAAGCGGATCTAAATTATATAGGTTCTATTACCGTTGACGAGTCTTTGATGGAGGCATCAAACATCATCGAAGGGGAAAAAGTTCAGATTGTAAACATTAACAACGGAGAACGATTTGAAACTTATGTCATTAAAGGGAAGAGAGACACAGGAACCATTTGCTTGAATGGCCCAGCGGCAAGGCGTGTTGCTGTTGGCGATGTGATAATTATCATTGGGTATGCTATGATGGACTTTGAAGAGGCGAAGAATTTCAAACCTTCGTTGGTTTTCCCAGACGAGGCAACGAATCTCTTGGTATGATTAGATACCTTAAGTGGTTTCTAAAAGTCGGATTGCCATTGGCATTCGGAATTTATCTTACCTGGTATTTCTTTGATCAAATGTCGGAAGCGGCTATGACTTCCTTTAAAAAAGCCTTGAGAGAAGCAGATTATTTGATTGTTTCGATTTCGTTGGTTCTTGGCGTAATATCGTATTGGTCGAGAGCAGAACGTTGGAAATACACCTTAGAACCCATGGGATTCAAATCTAACGCATGGAATCGTTACCATTCCTTAATGATTGGTTACATTGTAAATTTGACAATTCCAAGAGCAGGGGAAGCTTCTCGGGCACTAATGCTTCAACGATCTGATAATATCCCGTTCACCAAATCTTTTGGCACAATCATCACGGAGAGAATTGTGGATGTTTTCATTTTAGGAGTTATTACCTTACTAACTATTGCCGTCGCTCAAGACGATTTTTGGCAATTATACAAGGCCATGCTCGTTCAATTTGGGGTAGAAAAAAACGATTCATCGACAAATTATTTAATGCCAATTGGCATTGGAATCTTTGTGGTTTTGGTTGGAATTCTCTTGGTAATTAAATCTGTTCGACAAAAGATTTTCCAGTTTGCTAAATCATTGATTGAAGGCTTATTTTCAATATTTAAGTTGCAACATCCGTGGTATTACATTGCTCATTCACTCTTAATTTGGGGTTGTTATATCGTGATGTTTGCGCTCCCATATTTTGCCCTTGAGGAGACCAAAAACGTCCCGTTTGAAGGGATTATGGTTGCATTCATTGCAGGCTCTCTAGGAATATCTTTTACCAACGGAGGCATCGGAATGTATCCGCTATTGGTAGGTTTCGTAACAGCTTATTACCTTGGAAACGAAAACCCAGATCAATCTTTGGCTGTGGCTAATGCGCTCGGTATGCTTATTTGGGCCTCTCAAGCGGTAATTATGGTGGTCATGGGCTTAATTTCACTGTATTTTTTACCTAAAACATATTCCACAGATGATCGATAGGTTGACTTTTATTACAAATAAAATTGTTAGTATTGAGCAGGCTCAACTTCTGTGCGAAGGCTGGCGTATGAAAGGGGAGAAATTAGTATTCACAAACGGCTGTTTTGATATTTTACATCATGGCCATGTCTTTTACTTAGCGGAAGCAGCACAACTTGGAAATCGCTTAATTGTTGGACTTAACAGCGACGGTTCTGTTCGTGGTTTGAATAAATCTCCAGAAAGACCCATAAATACGCAGGATTCTCGTTCATTTGTGTTGGCTAGCCTTGGAATGGTTGATCTCGTGGTAATATTCGACGAACAAACTCCACGCGAACTCATTGAGAATTTAGTCCCTGATGTATTGGTAAAAGGTGGCGACTATGACGCAAGTCAAGAAGATGAAAATAATCCATCTTATATTGTTGGTTCCAAGATTGTCAAACAAAACGGGGGTAGTGTGAGAACTATTCCGTTAAAAGAGGGTTTTTCAACCACGAATATTATTTCAAAATTACGCGATTAACCTCCAATTTTAAAAGTCGTTACTTGCTTTTCTTCCTCTTCTTCCGCTGATTTCCAACTTTTCATGGTTTTTTTCAAAAGACCTTCTTTTTTCTCTTTTTGCTTATCCTCGGGTTTTGGATCTTGTTGGGTAGATTTTTGTCCAAATGTAATCTTTATTTCTTCTTTGGCGGCCTGCTTGGGCTCATACTTCTTAACGGTAGAATCCTTTTTAAACAAGCCGAATTCACTTTTTAACATGGCTTTTATTTCTTCTTTCTCTTCTTTTAAATTCTCCTTAACTTGCTCTTTATGAGCTCCTTTATCCCAAGAAAAATTAAGATTATCTAAATGCCCAGAAACATGTAAAAACAACCGAGCTCCATTTTCCTCATACTCTATTTCTCCAAACTCGGATTGTCGTTCCACATCTCTTAAATCTCGGGCGTTTAATTCAACTCTATAATCAATGATGTCATTAAAACCATGAACGCCTGTCAGCTCGACCTGCATAGCAGAAGAGTTAATGGTCATTTTTGGAATGATGATGTTTCCATTGCTAATCGAAATGGTATTTTCTAAATTCGGTATCGTAACATCCGCTAGCTTTCCGTCCAAATAGTCGATATTTCTTTTCCCTAAAACTAATTTGGAAGCATTCGTTTTCATGCTGCTAGTCATTTCTTTGAACATCGGAATATTGCGGAATCGCCCGTTTGTTATTGATAAGCGCATGGTGGCTTTGATTTCGTCGAAATTCACTTCCTCTTTTTCTGCGTCGAATGGTAAGTCAAAATTAATATTAAGCATTGCTTTTCCTTGAACTATGTGCTCACTCGTTAAATTGTCTTGATACAAATTATGCCATTCTCCAAAAAGTTTTTTCAACTCTACTTGATTGGTAGTAAGATTTCCTGAAAGTTGAAGTTGAGAAGGTGTTTTTTCAATAATATGAATATTTCCTTTCCAGCCAGCTTCTGCATTTTTAGCATAAAACTGAGGGACATTGATGTTCTTATCGTCAATCATTATGGTAGCCGTGAGTTGATTGAAGTGATGTTGATCGTAAATGACTTTTTGAGCGTTGACATTTACAACTCCTGAAATATCTTCTGGAAGTAAGAAAGAATTTGGTTCTGTTGCTACTTCGGAAGAAAAATATTCATCCAAGTTTAAGTTTTTGCAATTTAGGGTTAGCATGGGCTTTAATTGTTTTTTACCAGAAACATAGTCCACAAAATCTCTTACTTCACCAACTACTTGCATATCGCTGCTCCCGTAGTTGAGACGAGCATGTGTAAAGCGAAGATTATTTCCAGTCATGTAAATACCTGCTTGAATTTGCTTGTATGCATTTTTTTCTCCCTCGAGTTTAATCAGCGCATTCGATACATCAATTTTAGCAGAAAGAGAAGAAATTTTCATGTCATCTCGTTTGGATTCGTTTTGAACATCAAAAGTTCCATCGACTTCCAATTGCCCATTCATGCTTTCAATTCCCGCAGGTTGAAAAATGTCTTGCACCACACCTAGGTCTATTTTCCCTTTTGCTTTCCCTTCAATTTTTGGATTTGTAAAGCGCGTAACTTTTAAATCTCCAGAAAAAGGACCGCTTGCAGAGGCACACTGAAATTCTCGAATCGCTAATAATTCATTTCCTTCCTCTCCCGCGTTGCTGTAGTACCCATCGAGCGAGATATCCGATAAAGTCGTTTTCTTGTAGGGCTCGATTAAACGTCCATTTTTAACCCCGAACGAACATTGAATTTCTGTTTTATCCTCTTTTTTCGACCCCCCTTTTCCGGTAAGTACAAAATTGATTACACCTTCACCTTGCATTTTTTTAACTTCTCTCTCTTGATCTGATAGAAATTCATGAATCATGTCGGTCAGTAAAATTTGTTGAGATTCTACTTTGAAATTCAGACTGTCTTTGTCTAATGAAGCAGCAACCTGAAAAGGCAAATTTTCAACTTTAATTGTCGAAGGGGCCAATGTTATGGCTTCGAGCTCATTGTTGACTTTAAGCTTAACATCATAAGCTATGTCTTTATTTGAAAGCAAGGTGACTTCACCATTTCGTAATTTTTTTAAGTTAATTTCACCTTGTGTACTTAAGTCGAATTCTTTTTCAGAGAAATTTCCGGTAAAGTCTACTTTTTCCAAGGTAGTCTCGATATGCTGATGGGTTAAGTCGTTTTGATACGTTAAGTCAAACTGTTCAAACGCAATGGCGTTAAGTTTCAATAGAAAATCATCATCACTGTCATCTGAAGGTTTTAGAATGTCATAATTTGCTTCTCCTTTGTTGTTTACATGCAACTTCGCTTTTCCCGGAGAAATATGAACTGATTTTACTTCGTAATTTCCGTCAAAAAGATCAAACGGGCTGAACTTCAAATAAAGGTGATTTGTAAAAAGCAAGGTGTCGGTTGCCTTACTATTTGGAAGAGCACTTTGCAAATAGACCTCTTTCATGTCAACTTCTAAATTTGGAAAGGTTGACCAAAAGGTGAGTTCGACCTCTTTCGTTTGAATAGGTTGTTTCAATTTGCTATTAACTTCATCCAAAACCATCCCAACAATCTGATCTTTAAAGATGTATAAGCAGGATGTGAAGAGAATAGAAATACTCAAAACAATTGAGGCTGTCCATTTTAAAACTTTGATTATTTGTTTGTTGCGCATGCGAGTTGTTACGAAAAAAGAATCAAAATGTTTCATGTACAACTCTTTAGATTTCTTAATCCCATTGGGTTTTTGTAATTTCGCCTCTATGGCATCAAAAAAAGTCGACGCACTAAAATTGAAACAATGGCAAGATGATTTAACGTCTATGGAGCAACATATTGCCATGTCCGCGATACACCAAATTGAGGAGTCCGGTAATATGCAAGTATTTCCTTTGTTAATTGATGTGCTTCGAAAATCACCACTTAGTCAAGTAGAGCAAGCAATTTTGAAATTAATTGCGGATATTCAATCCGAAGAAAAAGTGGAAACACTCATGCAATTTATTCAAGATGAAAAATCTCCAATTTTACGATTACAACTCTTGACCTGTGTTTGGAATAGTAGGCAAGATTTTAGCCCATATTTAGCTGAAGTTGTGTCTCTTTCTACTGAAGGTGACTTCATGCAGGCGTTGGAATGTTTGACAATTCTGGAAAACATGTCTGGTCCTTTTGCAGAAAATCAATTGCTAGAAGCCCAGTTATACTTAAAGGAATATGTGGAGAATCTTTCCAAAGAGAATGATCAACGAAAAGCGCAAATAATCAGTGATATTGCATTGTTTGTAAAAGAGCAAAACGAGGGGATTGATGCAGATTTATTATTAGACTAAAGTTATGACACGATGATGCAATCGATGACAGGTTTTGGAAAGGCAAATGGCGTTTTTTCGAATAAGAAAGTTTCAGTAGAAATTAGAACATTAAATAGCAAGGGATTAGACCTCACGGTGAAGGCCCCTTCCGTTTATCGTGATCTTGAAAATGAAATTAGAAAATCGGTAACCGAAAATCTCGACAGAGGAAAAATTGACGTTGGAATTTACTTGGAGAGCCAATCTGATAGTAAGCAATTAAAAATCAACAGAGAATTAGCCGATTCGTATTATAATGAGTTAAAGTCGTTGAATACTAGTTGGGGAGAAAAAGAAATAGATTATTTGGCAATCGTAATGCGCATGCCAGAAGTAGTAAGTCAAAGTAACGAGGAAATTTCTGAGAAAGAAACAGACTTTATTTTGAATTTAGTGAGTGAGGCGATTACGCAAGTTGTTAATTTTAGATTGAAAGAGGGAGCAGCATTGCGTCAAGAATTTATCCATAGACTAACTGAAATCAAGTTAGGATTAACCGCAATAGAGCCGTTTGAGTCAACTAGAATTCAAACACTCAAAGAACGCATTTTCAAAAGCTTAGAGGAACTAAAAATCAGTGAAATTGACCACAATAGATTTGAACAAGAATTGATTTTTTATATCGAGAAATTGGACATTTCGGAGGAGAAAATGAGGTTAAATCACCACCTTGACTATTTTACAGAAACTATGCAAACGGCAAAATCAGGAAAAAAACTAGGCTTCATTACGCAAGAAATGGGAAGAGAAATAAATACGCTTGGAAGCAAGAGCAACCATCCTGAAATGCAAAAGATTGTGGTAGACATGAAGGATAATTTAGAAAAGATTAAAGAACAAGTGCTGAATACATTGTGATGAACGAGAGCTTGGAAGGAAAGTGCATCATCGTTTCTGCTCCTTCGGGTGCGGGAAAAACTACAATTGTCAAGGCGTTATTGCGCGATTTGCCCGCACTGTCATTTTCCATATCCGCATGCAGCAGAGAGCCAAGGTCAACTGAAGTTGACGGTAAAGATTATTACTTTGTGGGAGTTGAAGGCTTTAAAAAACTAATAGCCGAAGAAGCATTTATTGAATGGGAAGAAGTATATAAAAATAATTTTTACGGTACTCTAAAAGAAGAGATCAACAGAATTTGGTCCAATAAACAAGTAGTGGTCTTTGATGTAGATGTCATCGGGGGATTGCGATTAAAGGAGATTTTTTCCACTCAGGCCCTTTCAATCTTCATCCAACCACCGAGTATACAAGAACTAGAAAATAGATTGAGGTCGAGAAATACGGAATCTGAGGAAAAAATCAGCATGCGCGTGAATAAGGCGAAAATAGAATTATCAAAATCGTCAGAATTTGATGTTACCATTNNGAAGAGTTAACTCTTGCGATTTCTGAAGCTAAAGAACAGGTACTTAAATTTATTGAAAAATGAGGATAGGCTTGTACTTTGGCACATATAATCCTATTCACGTCGGACATCTCGTCATTGCCAATTACATGGTGGATTACACAGATTTGGACCAAGTGTGGTTGGTGGTGTCTCCACACAATCCCTTGAAAGATAAATCATCCTTGTTACCAGATTTTCATCGCTTGGCCTTAGTACGGGAAGCCATTTTCGATAATCCAAAATTAAAAGCGAGTGATGTTGAGTTTCACTTATCCAAACCAAGTTATACGGTTACTACCTTAACTTTTTTAAACGAAAAGTATCCTCAGCACGAATTTGCATTGATCATGGGAGAAGATAACCTTCGCACGTTTCATAAATGGTATAATTATGAAAAACTGTTGGCCAAGCATCATATCTATGTGTATCCTAGAGTGCTGACCATTCAAGAAGAGGCAGAAGTAAATTCTATTTCTACACAGCATCAACAGGAGTTGTACCAACATGACCACATCCATTTCTGTGATGACGCACCTGTCATGAAGGTTTCATCTAGTTTTATTCGTCAAGCCATAAAAGAAAAAAAAGACGTTCGGTATTTACTTACTGAACCCGTTCACCGCTATATCGACGAAATGAATTTTTACAAATAATTAAAATAGCTCGTTTCAAGGAGTAAATAGAAAATGATTGATACCTCAGATTTGCTATGAATGATATTCGTGCAATTAAATATGAACTTCTTTTTTGTATTCGTGTTTAGAAAGTAGATGAAGAGAATTCTTTTAATAGGTGCGGGTTGGCTTGGCAAGCAGATAACTGAAACGCTCATTAAAAATGGCTATGAAGTAGCAATTAGTTCTAGATCGAAAGAAAAGTTAAAGGCTTACGATGAAAATTGCATAAAAATTTGCGTTTCTTTTGATAAAGGTAAATGCATTTTTTCGGAAGATATAGCACAATATGAGCAGGTTATAATATGTTTGCCTCCTATTCCATACTACGCTGTTAGTATTCAAACCATAGCGAGTGAACTTTCCCCAGATACTAAAATTATCTTTACGAGTTCAACGGGAATTTATGAGGAATCTACTGAAATTATAGATGAAAATTCTAAGATTAAATATGACCATATACTCTGGCAGGTCGAAAAGATAATTCGTAATCGCAAATCATATTCTATCCTAAGATTAGGTGGATTGATCGGTCCGGGACGACATCCGGTGAAACATTTGCTAACTAAACCTTATTTGGACGGTGGAAAAAATGTCGTGAATTTAATCCATTCATTTGATATCTGTTCTGCTATGCTCCACGTTCTCAATGATACGAAACTTCAATCAACTTATAATCTTGTTTCTCCTCATCACCCATCAAGAGGAGATTATTACACAGAAGCAGCAAAAGAATTAGCTGAAAAAAAACTAGTGGTTGATTATATATTAAGCGAGAATAAGCAAGTGGATGGCTCAAAAATTGTGAAAGAATTGGGCTTCAATTATTCAACCAGGCTTGATGAGTGGCAAACTTTTTAACTAAATAAATAACATTTGGCGTAATTTTACGTCTTTACTTAAGATATGAGATTTTTACTGGCATTTGTACTTTTTTTAAGTGTGTTTGAGTATCGTGCTTCTCATATTATTGGTGGTGATATCTATTACGACTATTTAGGAAATAATCAATATAGGTTTTTTATTACGCTTTACAGAGATTGTAATTCAACAGGTGCAGAATATGATAATCCATTAAAATTAACGATTTACAATGCTGGTGGTGTGCTTATTCAAGATTTAAGTGTCCCATTTCCAGGTAGCGTTATACTTCCTCTTAACTTTAATAACCCATGTGCAACACCTCCAACAAATATTTGCGTAGAACGGGCAATTTATTCTACCGTAGTAACTTTACCACCAACTCCCGGAGGGTACACGGTGAGTTACCAACGCTGTTGTAGGGGACCCAATATAAGTAATTTGATAAATCCTGATGACGCAGGATTAACGTTAACAACCCACGTTCCTGGTTCAGAAACCGGTTTTACCAATAACAGCAGTCCCCGCTTCAATAATTATCCACCAATTTTATTATGTAACAACGAAGAAAAAGTCATTGATCATTCAGCCACAGATCCAGATGGCGATTCATTGGTTTACGGATTAATCACCCCATTTACAGGTGCTTCATCGGCAAATCCTGCACCAAACCAAGCCTTACCACCTCCTTATTTTCCAGTTCAATGGATAGGGCCATTCAGTGCACAATCCCCACTCGGTCCGGGCTCAGTAACAACGATTAATCCACAAACTGGAATTCTTACAGTTAATCCCAATATGATTGGATTGTTCGTGGTTGGAGTTGTGGTTAAAGAATACAGAAATGGAGAATTGGTAGGACAGACCATTCGCGATTTTGTATTTCGGGTATTTAATTGCAACATTACCTTACAAGCTATTCTGCCACAACAGGAAGATTTAGCAACGTTTATTTCTTATTGTCAAGGATTAACCGTTCAATTTGAGAATAACTCATACGGAGGTTCTTCGTATTCATGGGATTTTGGAGTTCAAGGAACTAATAGCGATGTTAGTACTGCATTTGCGCCGGTTTTTACCTTTCCTCAACCTGGAACATATGAAGCTCGACTTATTGTTAATCAAGGACAACCTTGTACGGACACAGCATTTATGACTGTTACGATCAATAATCCTTTGAGTATTTCATGGACAAGTCAAGATTCACTTTGTATTCTTAATAATTCGTTTGACTTTGTCGGAAATATGTCGAATCCATCTGCAAATTTTTCTTGGGTCTTTGATGCTGACGCACAAGTTGGCGGTTTATCCTCATTGTTTATAAATGATGTAAACTTCACACAACCAGGATTCCATACAATTACAATTAATGGAGACGATGGAGACTGTCAAACGAGCTTTACGGATTCAATTTTTATTTTTGATCTGCCTATTAGTAATTTCAACGTTCCTGTAAATGAGCAATGTTTAGGGTTGACGATACCGTTTGAGAATACTTCTCAAAATGCCATCTCTTATCTGTGGGATTTCGGAGAAAATAACACCCCAACTGACCAATCAGCAGAATTTGAACCTATACATTTTTACAATAATCCTGGAAATTTCATGGCACAATTGATTGCCAGCTCAGCGCCTGGATGCTCGGATACAAGCGAGGTACAAATTACAGTATTGGAGCCTTTAATTATGTCAATTACACATGATGATTCTCTATGTATTACAGATGGTCTATTTGACTTTTTATCAACGGTTAGTGGTCCTCCGAATTACTCCTTGGAATGGTTATTTGGCGCTGATGCCAACCCTAGTTCGGCCACAACTCCAGATGTTGATAACGTTCAATACAGCGATTTTGGTTTACAGCCCGTTATGCTAATAGGGCGATATGATGTCTGCGCAGATACCGTATTTTCAGTTGTGCGTGTATTCGGTGAACCGTCTATAAATTTTGTTTATGTGAATTCTTTGCAATGTGCACCCTCAACAGCAGTATTTGTTAATCAGAGTTTTAGTGATGGACCTGCAAGCTTTTCCTGGGAATTTGGAGATGGAGGATCGGCTCAAACATTTAGCCCTAGTCACGTGTACACAGATGTTGGGAGTTATAGTGTGGGACTCACGATGATTACGTCAACAGGTTGCATAGATACGTTATACATGTTACAACAAGACTTAGTTGTTGTTCATCCAAGACCTGTGGCAGGTTTTAGCGTTTCCCCTCAGTTAACGGATATTTGTAACGCGGAAGTTTCGTTTATCGATCAATCACAGGATGGTAACCAATACCTTTATTTATTCGACAATGGATTTGGATCAACACAGGCCAATTTCATTCACACGTATACAAATGCGGGATCTGATTATCCGCTTCAGATTGTTACCAATCAATTTGGATGTTCAGATTCAGCAAGAAATACTGTGATGATTGAACCTTTTGCGATTTATGTGCCAAATACCTTTATTCCCGATGCTAACAAGTTGAATGATATCTTTATTCCACGCACTGATTTCGAAACCAATGGGTGGGAGTTTACAATTTACAATAAGTGGGGCGAGCGAATTTTTTATAGCGAGGAAATAAATTATGGTTGGAACGGGACCTATCTAGGTAAAGATTGTCAAGAAGGGACTTATACCTGGACTCTCAAATATAAGGGCTGTGATTCTCCTGTTGCTTGGAGATTAATTCATGGTTTTGTCAATCTTTTGAGGTGATCTAATTCTTTTTCCTGAGAATGAAATTTTGCCCTAAGTAAACTTTCCGGACTTGTTCATCCGCCGCTAAATCTTCTGCCGTTCCTGATTTTAATATACTTCCCTCGAAAAGCAGGTATGCACGATCAGTAATAGACAATGTTTCTTGTACATTGTGATCTGTAATTAGAATCCCAATATTTCTCTTCTTTAGCTCCCAAACAATACTTTGAATATCCTCGACGGCAATTGGGTCTACTCCCGCAAAAGGTTCGTCAAGCAGAACAAACTTTGGATCTGTTGCCAGCGCTCTAGCGATTTCTGTTCTTCTTTTTTCGCCACCAGAGAGTCTGTTACCTAAATTTTTTCTTACATGTTGTAGGCTAAATTCGTTGAGTAACTGCTCCAATTTTTGCTCGCGAGAAGGTCTGTCAAGGTTTGTCATCTCTAAAATAGCCATGATGTTATCTTCCACGCTGAGTTTACGAAAAACAGAAATTTCTTGAGGCAAATATCCAATTCCCATTTGCGCTCTTTTGTACATGGGGAGTTTAGTAATCTCAGTATCATCAAGAAAAACTTTTCCCTTGTCTGGACGAACGAGACCAACAATCATATAAAACGAGGTTGTTTTTCCTGCACCATTTGGTCCAAGAAGGCCAACAATTTCACCTTGATTTACCTCGAATGACACATTGCGAACCACAGTGCGACCTTTGTATGTTTTTTCAATATGTTGGGTATGGAGCTTCACAAAACGAAGGTATTAAAAATAGAGGTCGAAGCGAAATAATATTCCTAATGGACTCACATCTGGAATTTGGTGGGTCGCGCGATAGACAAAATCAACACGTAAAAATTTGGCTATATTTTCAATACCCATAGATGTTTCTACATAAGGTATATTTCCAAATCTATTTACAAAATCAGGAATTATCATTTCCTCCTGGTGACGATCGCTTATGTCTCCATAAACAGCTCTTATGTTAGTAACAAGTCTTAGTTTCAACTTTTTAATTCCGGGTAATCGGTCAAACAATAAGCCTTCCCAATGATTTTCAGAGAAAGCCATAACATAACGATCAGAAATAAACTCCAAAAAGTTCATTTTGTTGAAGGCAGTTGTAAGTAACCAAAGCGATTGATTCCCTTCGTGAACTTTAAGAAATGGATATGCGGTATTCCCAAAAATATAACCCGCAGTCATTCCATATCGCATCCTACCTAATGCTCCGACTTGTGTGTTGTGCTCAAGTTGAAACTCTAGTTTTTGGTAGTTGTATTGACTTCCCATAATTCCTTTAACACCAATAATAGCTTGAAGGGATAAAATAGGATAAACGGAACGCATACTAGTTCTGTCAAAGGAACCTGAAATAAATTCTTCATCCTTTGTCCACCGATACCTGAATAAAAATTCAGTTGTTTTAATTCGATCTATGCTAAGAGTATCCAACGAATTTAATGGGTTTACTTTTCGATAATTAGCTAAGCCCAACGGTGAATATTCTTTCCACTCTGCGCCCGCGAAGACAATAATATCTTTTTTAATATCCTTTTCGAGGTTGGTACCAATTTTTGTAACAAAAGTCAATTTGTCTAGAGCACGCGTGTTAAGTGCTGTACCAAAGGTCGAACCTACAGTCGCTGCCGTTGGTGATTGCCCAATTTGTTCGATATCATAATTGTAATAAGTGCTCCATATTCCTCTTTTCTTCGGGCTTATGTTGTACCTTACCAAACCCCCATATTTAAACCGCTCATCTCCAAAACCAAAGGCAATTCTACCTCCAAGTTCAACCCTTCTTGAAAAGTCGTTTGATGTTCTAAGAGCCAATGCAGTTCTGAATTTTTCTACTCTGTTATAACTAAAAATGAAATAGGCACTTCCTAATTCTAATTTCCCAAGCGGCCAATAACCCGTTGTTGTGAAATAAGTAAAATTCTTAACAGTTTTGAAGAAAGGCGTCTTCTCTAATGAATCAATCATATTACTGATCTTCACTTCTTGAACGTTTAGAGGAGTATGTCTTATGGAATCCCAAAAGCTTTTGTTTCGGTTCTTAGCGCCTTCTTCAATTTGAATGGAGGAGTTGGTGTTGTAAAATTCAGGCTCTCGCTTTGTATTTATTTTAAAATTTCTTCGACTCCCATACTTTCTACCATAAAGTCCGTAAATTTTAGATTCTTTCATGAGTTTAAATTCTGCTATTATCTTTTCCTCTGTTAGCATCCAAACTTCTTTTTCTACTTGATCAAATTCTTGCTCGAAATAAAAGTCTTGAATGTAGTTGAGGTTTGCGTTATCAGAAATATTGGCCTTAATACTTTTTACAGCATAGGTGGTGTCGTTGATCCACATTTCACCAATAAAGGTGAGGTCTCCTTTTCTTTTGGGAAGAAATCTCAATTTATAACACCAATCATTACCGATAAATGTTGAGTCTTCTAAATAAAATTTATAGAAATTTCGGGCATATGGAGAGAGTGGAGAGATAAATGATTTATTGAACATGTCATAAACATTATCATACACATTTAGGTCAAGGTACATATCACCAAAAAACTGATTTACTTGTAAGTTTTCAATCCCGGGATTGAAAA
>DORI01000211.1:16703-46570 GCA_003512365.1 Crocinitomicaceae bacterium
AAATTGGCATCGAGGTTATTCAAGTCCAGTTGAATTTTGTTGTAGAGTTCATATTCGTATGCGTCCAGCTTTTCTTTATTATTTATAGATTTATTTGCAATAACACGTTTGTGCAATCGTGTTGAAGGCATTTCGTCAGGTGCGATAAGTCGAACTTCTTTCAAAGTGCCGGTCAGAATGTTTAGTTCAATAATGAGTTCTTGTGATTGGTCTTTCTGAATTTTTACAGTTTTGGAAATATAGCCTGAAAAACTAACTTTTATTGAATCTGTGGCATAGTATGTTTGTATGATAAACTCTCCGAGCGTGTCGCTCATGGTTCCAATTTTTGAATCGTAAAATTGAATTTTGGCGAAAGGAAGGGGTTGTTTGTTCATTCCGTCGATCACTTTGCCTTTTTTTGTTGTTTGTTGACCAAAAGAGATCATACCAAGCAACACAAAAAAAACGGAAAATTTAATTTTACGAATTTTTTTCATCTTTCTCTATTTGTTTTTCAACACGAACGGATACGAGAATACTTATTTCATACAAGATATAAATCGGAATGGTAACTACAACTTGAGAAATTACATCTGGTGGGGTAATGATAGCTGCCAAAATCAATATTATAACGATGGCGTGCCTCCTGTATTTTTTTAAAAAATCACTGTCAAATAAACCAATCCTTGTGAGAAAGTAACTTACCACAGGAAGTAAAAAGAAAAGTCCGCAATAAAAGATAGTGGAAAGTATCATACTCATGTATGAGCTAATCGTGAAATTGTTCTCAATTTGGTTGCTGATGGTAAATGATCCGAAAAACTGAACGCTTAAAGGTGCTACAATGAAATACCCGAAAAGGATTCCAATGAAAAACAGAAGGCTTATGTAAAAAACAATACCTTTTACGTTACTTTTTTCATTCACTTTTAGCCCTGGTTCTATGAATTTCCATAATTGATAGACAATGTATGGAAAAGCCCCGACCACTCCACCAAGAATGCTCAACATCATGGCATAAGAGAACTGACCAGAAACGGTTGTGCTTTGCATTTTAACGGGAACATCTTCCACACAAACACCGAGCACTTCACAAAAAACTCTGAATGTCACAAAATCAGATTTCATCATAGACAAAAACAAATAATCCATGATATAACCTTGAAAAAACCAAATCGCTATGCCAACAACGAGAATGGCTGTTGCGCATCGTACCAAACGCCACCTCAATTCTTCCAAGTGGCTTAAAAATGACATGTTCGTGTTCTCTGACATTTCTGCAAAGTTACGGATTACTTATGATGAATGGGACAAATATTTATGAACGTAAATTGTTTACGAACATGATTCAAAACTTTGTAGTGTAAATAATAAGTTATGGAATACACAATTAAGAAAATCCAATTTAATTCATTTCAGGAGAGATTAACATTGGAAACAGAGGTAAAAAAAGATAATTTTTGGTTCGAATCTCGAATAGAGTTACCATTAGATGCTTTGAATCGACTGATTAACTCATTTCAACAGTGCTTCTCTTCCGTTAATTTTTATGATTTTTTGGTTACAGAAAACATTGAAGAAGATGTCTATTACACCGCCAAATTTCAACAAATCGACTGGAAATTAGATGCCATAAGTTTGAAGACACTCAAAGAGAGAATTCCTAATAAAATTTGTGCTTAGAAAATTAAGGTTGAATGCTAACAGTTTCTTCGTTTACTTTTTCAGCCTCGATTTTAATAATTCCTTGTCCAATTTTATTTAACTTTTGTGCTTTGATGTCAAGTACAGCAACTCCGGCTTGACCTAGCTGATAAATGTAGTTAAAATTAAATGAGGCAATTCCGGAAGAATTAGAATAACTTGTATCAAAAACGGCAACTTGTTGTGGCGTTCCGGCTGTGTTCGTACCAAAAAGAACTACCATTGCAGACTCCACAGGCACATTATTTTCATCTAAAACTTTTACGTTTGCAAGTGTATCTTTTTTCTTTCTACAAGAGGAAGTCATTACGACTAAAATACATAAAAAATAAAATAAAACTGATTTCATTGTTTTCGTTAATTTGGAAGATAAATAGTTTCTACGGATGTAGTATGAACTCTACAACGGGTTTTACCGAAGCCTTCTTTGTTATTATGTTTAACAATTATGTCAAAATAACCCGTGGTTTCTTCATTTGGGTATTGATCAAAATACTGATCCATATCAATTGTAGTAAAACCTGACGAATTCGTGTATGCAGTATCTACAAAACTCTGTGTTGGTGGATTCGATTGTTGATCTCCTATTACTATTACCTTTGCTCCTTGAATCAATTGATTAGTAGAAGATCTGACGAATACTTTCAAGATTGCTGGGTCTTTTGATTCACAACCTGAAAAAACATAAATCAAAGAAATCAATACAATAAAACTCGTGATATTTTTTTTATTCATAACTCAAAATTAAATTAAAAAATTGAAATTTCCAGTCAAATCTCATAAAATTCAATACAAAATCAACTGGACTATGTTATTTTTTTCTTGTTCGACACTTACGATATTCGTCCCAAATAACGAATTTAATTTCCCTTCTAAAGCTAAAACTCCAACACCTGTTTGACCTGGCTGATAAATATTTGTCAAATTAAAAAAAACCTCACCTTTTGCATTAGAAAAATTTTTATAATCGTTGATCAAATTGTTTTCTGAAGTAGAAGTTGGTTCAGCAAAAAGTCTGACCTCGGCGTTTTGCAAAGACTGGCCATTTTCGTCCTTTACAAGCACAGTCACAATAGTTTTCTTTTCTTTATAACAACTTGAAAGAAAAACTATCAAAAACAACAAACTAATAAAATTTTTCATGTTTAGAATTTATCGTTTATGTTACATTTGCCTAAGTTAAACAATATTAACAGTTAAAAAGTTACAGTTATTGAATTAATATGTACGATAGAATTGAAAAATTAAAAACTGAAATACACGAGTTTGAGTTGACAAGTGTCATTGACATAGAAAATTTTCGAATTAAATTTCTTGGAACAAAAAACTGTTTGAAAGAATTATTTACAGAACTTAAAAATATTCCTGTTGACCAGAGAAAAGAAGTAGGTCAACTCCTTAATTCGTTAAAATTACTTGCCGAAGAAAAATATACTAAGAACCAACAATTGCATCTTGGACAAGATGAAATAATTAATGATTTAGATCTTACAGTCCCTCCCGAAAAGAATGTTTTGGGCTCACACCATCCACTTTCATTAATAAGGGACAGAATTATTTCGATTTTTGAAAGAATTGGATTTAATACTTCCGAAGGCCCTGAAATTGAAGATGACTGGCACAATTTCTCAGCACTCAATTTTGCACAAGAACATCCGGCACGTGATATGCAGGATACTTTCTTTATAGAAAAAGGCGCCCGCGAGATGGTTTTGAGAACACATACAAGTTCCGTTCAGGTTCGCGTAATGGAATCAAATAAACCACCAATTAGGACAATATCTGCAGGTAGAGTCTACAGAAATGAAGCTATCTCGTCAAGAGCACACTGTTTTTTTCATCAAATCGAAGGATTGTACATAGACAAAGGGGTTTCCTTTGCCGATTTAAAACAAACCTTACTCTGTTTCGCAAAAGAATTATTTGGCACCAATGCTCAGATTCGCATGCGACCTTCTTATTTTCCGTTTACTGAGCCAAGTGCAGAGGTTGATATCTCTTGTTCACTTTGTAATCAGAAGGGATGCACTGTTTGCAAACATTCCGGTTGGTTGGAAATAATGGGATGTGGAATGGTAGACCCTAATGTATTGAATGCGTGCGGAATCGACACAAAAACTTATTCGGGTTATGCGTTTGGAATGGGTGTTGAACGAATTGCACAACTTAAATATCGCGTAGGAGATTTGAGATTGTATTCTGAAAACGACGTTCGATTTTTAAAACAATTTCAAGCAGGAGTATGAAATGGTTAGAAATTAATTCAAAGGACTTCGTAAATCAGTTGTTAGAAAATAGCTGCTCCTCACATCAACTTATTTTTAAACATTCAACGAGATGCAGCATTTCAAGTATGGCCTTGCGCCGAGCAGAAGATAATTTACCTATTGGAAATCTATCAGCTAACTACTTGGATCTAATTGCTTATAGAGATGTATCTAATTATATTGCAGAATTAACAGGTGTTACACATCAGTCCCCACAAGTTATTTTGATTCGAAATAAGGAAGTAATATACCATGCTTCTCATGGTTCAATGGATTGGAAAGAAATAGAAAACTTATGCGTAAATTAAATTCACTTGTTAGTTATTCATTACTTTTTTCTGCACTTTTATATGGTGCATGTAAGGGTGATGACAAAAAATCAGATGAGCAATCTCTTCCATTTTTAATTTCAAACGAGTCAGCTTTACAAGGAGTTTATGGAAAGGAAATTCCGGTTAAAATTCAGTTGAACGAGTCGTTATCAGAACTTGTGGCACTTCTGGGAAATGATACTCTCAAGTTTTGGAAAAGTCCAAGTGGAAATTTAATCCTAAGTATTAACACGAAGGAGTCGGGTATAGGTAAACACGATGTTAAATTCATTGGAAAAAAACCAGATGGTAACCTTCATGACCAAATAGTTACAGTTGAGGTTCTATCTGATATACCATTTTCGATGCTAGAAGCCAAAGTATTGACCTCATTTCCACATCTTCCCTCTAGTTTCACGCAGGGTCTAGAATTCGATGGAGATCAATTATTCGAAGGCACGGGAGATCCTTCCTACACAGGAGCAACGCTCTTAGCAAAGGTTGATACAAAATCTGGGAATCACACCTTAAAAACCTCTGTGCCAACACCAAACTTTGGAGAAGGGATTACAGTTCTAGATGGAAAAATATATCAGTTAACTTGGCAACAGCAAACCTGTTTTGTATATGATAAAACTACATTGAAAAAACTCAGTGAATTCAAATACGAAGGAGAAGGTTGGGGCATTTGTAACGATGGAAAATATTTAATTATGTCGAATGGTTCTTCTATGCTGGTATTTCGAGATCCCAAAACCTTTTCAATTGTAAAAACTATTCAAGTAGCAACGGACAAAAGTAGTGTTTCGAACTTGAATGAATTAGAATATGCAAACGGCTTAATTTATGCAAATGTTTGGCAAGAAGATGTTCTTGTTTCCATCGAACCGAGCACCGGAAGGGTGAAAGAATTAATTAATTGTTTTGCCTTAGTGAATACCATTCGCTCTGCTGCTACTAAACAAACCCCAAGTCCTGAAGTCTTAAATGGAATTGCGTACAAAAAAAGCTCGAATACATTTTTCGTGACAGGTAAATATTGGCCTAATCTGTTTGAAGTCAATTTTATTCCAAAACCTTTATGAGGTTAAAACACGTTTTTATTGTGTTTTTATTTGTACAAGTGTCATTTGCTCAAAAAGAATCTTGCCACACCCAAAAATTACCTAAAAGGAAAGCCATGCAAAATGAAATGGTCACCTGCTTTCATGATTCTCTACAATCTTCCTATCGACTAACAATTCCTCATCGTGTTGTTGCACACTACCATCAATTTCACACCGAGAATATTTTTGTATTGCAAGGGAGAGTTGAGATGCGAATGAATGATACAGTTATTTGTATTAAAAAAGGAATGCACGTATCAATTCCTAAAGGGACCATACATTCTGTTGAAAAAGTACTAAGCAGAAGGCCCCTAGTGGTGATCTCCGTTCAGTCACCATACTTTGATGGCAAAGACCGAGTGATTGTCTCTGATAACTAAAAATAAATAGGATAGAATTTCACATTCCCATTTTCTATTCCGAGGGTAGGAAATGGTATTTTTATGTATTTCAATGGTAGGACTATTTTTTTTAGCAGTTTGTTTCGTATCGGTAAGGCACTAGGATCAATATCTAGCGAGACTAGTAGTTGTGTGTAGGAATTATAGGTGTTACCATTCAAATTGACACTAAGTTGATCTCCTATTAAATGCTCGTTGACACTATATCCGACTGAAAGCATGAGCCATTTAATGTTTAATGAAGGAATAAAGGAATTCGCTCGAATACCCAACCAGTAGGTCTGTGCGTTGTAGTCTTTTAAAATCCGTGAAAACGAAGAGCTACCCAAAACCTCAGGCCTCAAAATGGCATAAGGACTAGGAGAATATGAAAACTTCGGCAGCAAGAAGGGCTTTTTAAATTTCTTTTCGAAAACGAATAGTCCGGTACCGATGGAATTAAATATAACATCTGGAACTGAAAAACCCCATCCATCGCTAAAACCATCCATTATCTCAATAAATCCTTGATAAAGCCATGAGGCGGAAGATGCAATAAGTAAACTTTTGCTTTGAGAATATCCGGACCAAGAAAGAGCATCGTAAGTCGCTGAGGAAACATGATAGGCGGTGTATGCATGCCCCAGTTTATCCATTTTTCTCCATTCATTCCAATCATTAAAGAAGTGAAATTTTCCAGAGTTATATGGAGCATACCATAAAGAATACAAGAATGCTTGACTACCTATTGCAGCCGTGGATAATGAAATACTAGTCGCAATTTTTTTGCAATTCGGTGGAATAGAGTCTTTTTTTACTAGTGAAATTGAAGCATTAATTTCTACCAAAGAAAATAAAACAAGTAAGAAAAATACTATTTTTTGTTTATTCACGTTTCGAAGTTAGCTATTAATTCAACGCGTAACCACAGGCAGTCTTTAGGTTATGTATATTTGAAAAAATAAAATTATGGAACACGCAAGAAAAGATTGGAATGACATTAAGAGTAACGACAGTTGGTCTATTTTTAAAATAATGTCAGAATTTGTGGAGGCCTATGATCGAATGGCCAAAATTGGACCATGTGTTTCAATATTTGGATCAGCGCGAACCAAAGAAGAAAATCCTTTTTATCAACAAGCTGTAGAAATGGCAGAAAAACTTGCATCAAAAGGTTATGGAATAATTTCGGGTGGTGGTCCAGGTATAATGGAAGCTGCGAATAAAGGAGCTCAAAACGGAAAAACTGCGTCAGTTGGCTTGAATATAGATTTGCCTTTTGAGCAGAATCATAATCCTTACATAGACCGAGAACATAACCTAGAGTTTGATTATTTTTTCGTTCGAAAAGTAATTTTCGTGAAATATTCTCAAGCATTTGTAATCATGCCAGGAGGTTTTGGCACATTAGATGAAGCGTTTGAGGCGTTAACACTCATTCAGACAAAGAAAATCAAAAGAAGACCTGTAGTTTTTGTCGGAAAGGAATACTGGTCCGGGCTTATGCAATGGATAGAAAAAACAATGTTGAATGGAGAACGAAATATTTCACTGGAGGATCTTAATCTTTATAAAATTGTCGATTCAACAGATGAAGCAGTAGATTATATTGAAGATTTCTTCACTGCGAATAGGTTGACGCCTAACTTTTAAAATTAATTATCTTTGTAAAGTAAATGTGGATTAAATTAAAAAGATTTATACTGTCTAAGTTTTTTGTTAAACAAATAGGATTTGTCATCCTGTTTTATTTAACAGTGGTCTTTTTTACTCTGGTTTATCTGGATGTGAGTACTAATCATGGAGAGAAAATTAAGGTCCCAGTTTTAACTGGGTTACATGCAGATCAAGCGAAAGCCAAATTAGAAGAATTAGGCTTAGAATATCAAATTTTAGATAGTATATATCGACCTGAACTTCCCGTTGGGACTGTTTTAGAACAACTAGTTGACCCAACTGATAATTCAGGTGTTTATGTTAAAACTGGTCGGATTATTGGGCTGAGATTATCGAAGAATTTTGAATTAGTTGCTATGCCAAGTTTGTTGAACAAGCAAGCTCAATTTGCTCAAGATATTCTTACACGAAGAGGTTTAAAGTATATCATTCAAAATCGACCAACTTCAGAAGCTAACGGTTCTGTTTTGGAACAGTTGTTTAATGGTATTCAAATAAAAGAAGGTACAAAAGTACCAATTGGATCCTCCATAACTTTAATTGTTGGGCAAAACGATCAAGGAGAGGCAATTCCTATTCCGAACATAGTTGGATTGTATCTTGGCGAAGCCCTTTCCATTTTAGACACTCTGGGAATTGAGAATGTAACAATTAATTGTATAAATTGCACAAGCTCTCAAGATTCCAATAGCACGCCTATCACGAGACAAACACCAGAATTTTATGAAGGAGGAACAATTTTTAAAGCAACACAAATTACCATAACTATTGAAATTGAGGGCCCAACTAATGATGTTATTCGACCGGAAGATAATTAGTCTTGTCACCTTGTTGATGAGTTTATTTTACCAATCGGGTTTCGCCCAACAATTGGAATATGGGCCTTTATCAACGAATCCGAGTCTTCAGCGAACTATTAAAAAGCAAACAGGATTAACCATTGATAGTATGTTTGTCTTTTCTACTGACACCCTACAATTACCGTTGTTTGATGATTTTTCTTCGAATAAATTTCAAACCTACACACCGAATTTGAGCGACCCATCTGTTACAAACATTTTATACCATCAATTAACAGATCCTGTAACCCTTTTGCCGCTTGATACGGGTATTACCTATACTAATCAACAAACTTTTAAGCGAATTTTCAATTTGGAAACTGGAACCTTTGTAGATTCAAATTTTAATTCTGTCTTGGTTTCAGTTGCGGATTTAACAAATTATCCCGTNNATCCCGTTCAATTCGAACAACTATCTCTTTTTCCTCCATTTTACTTATTTGATTCAATAAACGGCACAACTGTAAATACAACAGATACTGTTTGGCTAACAAATCCTCCGTATTATCAAGACAGTGCTAGGGTTTTCTTTCAATCCGTTACCGATCAAAGTAAATATTGGATTGATGAGTCGGTTTATTTGAATAACAGATTTGCCATTGACCCTCGATCAATTGGAGTTGCAACCTTTGATGGATTAGATGGAAATGGCAATCCCTATCAATATGGCTCTATTTCACCTAATTATGCCGATGCGCTTACATCAAAAACTATCGACTTGTCCAATTTCGATGCCTCTGACTCAATTTATCTTAGTTTTTTATATCAGCCTCAAGGATTCGGTGATGAGCCTGAAGATGGTGATAGCCTTGTCGTAGAGTTTTATCAAGCTAATAACGCCAATTGGGAGCGTGTTTGGTCTGTCGCGGGTTCTCCAACTCATTCCTTCAAAGCCGTAACCATTCCTGTTTTGAATTCAAATTATTTTACTAACGGCTTTAAGTTTCGGTTTAGGAATTACGGGTCATTAGCTGGTGCATTGGATCATTTTCATGTTGATTACATTCACTTGAGAAATTTGTCGTTTTTCAACGATACCCTTTTCAAGGATTTTGCGTTCTCTTATCCATCAACTTCTTTATTAAAAACGTACACTTCAGTTCCTTGGGATCATTACCAGAATTCTACGGTAAATCGCATGTCGGACTCCCTTGAAGTAAAAGTACATAATGGGAGTTTATTACCTGAAAATTACCAAAATGGCCAGGTGAATGTACTATACAATGGCAACAGTGAAGGCGCATATGTTTTACAGGGTTTTAATTTGGCAGAAGGAAATATTAATTTTCAGCCAAGGACCACACATCAATCGTTTCACAACCTTACATCAGGATATCAATTCGACAAAACGAAAACAGGAAATCAGCAAGTTTTTGAGGTGAAGTCAGCTGCTTCAGCACAGTTTCCTAATTTCGGAGCAAATGACTCTACACTATTTTATCAGTCATTTTATAATTATTATAGTTATGATGATGGAACCGCAGAAGCTGCCTTCGGCCCAACAGGAGCACAATCAAGGTTGGCAATCGGATACAATGCCTATGAAGCTGATTCAATTTTAGGTGTTTCGATTTGTTTTGTGCCTTCTGTCAACGATGTTTCGGATAAACTATTTTTGTTAACGATTTGGGCAGATGATAACGGTCAGCCAGGTACTGTTTTATACGAGGATGATGTATTCTATCCTCGTTCTCCAATTTCGGGATACGGAGAAAACTATTTTCAATCTTATTATTTAGTGGATACAATGAGGCTTCCTGTTCCAGAACGTTTTTATGTAGGTTGGCGACAATTAGATCCTCAACGATTGAATGCAGGTTTGGACAGAAATACAAATAGTTCTGGAGAGATATTTTACAGTGTAGATGGTGGGGATTCATGGTTAACGTCTCCTTTCTCTGGTTCGGCTATGATTCGTCCAATTTTCTCAACACGCTTAAATAACGTTTTAGGAATTGAAGAAAAATTGAATGAAGACAGATTTTATGTCTACCCAAATCCAGCCTCTGAAATTTTACATGTCAATGTTGTTAATTCGGAAAAATTCGAAGGGACTATTCTAAATATTTTTGGCAAAGTAGTTAAGCAAACGTTAAGTGCTGAGATTGAAATTCGTGATTTAGCTGCAGGGACCTATTTTTTAAGTTCTCCTTGCTTTAAAGGAAAAGTGCTAAAATTCATCAAGCAATGATCGAGGAGGAATCACTTCCTGAATTAGATCAGGAAGAGGAGTTATTCGAACATCATCGTTTTAAAGCTGACAAAGGACAAGATTTTACGCGAATAGATAAGTTTTTGTTAGATCGACTTCCAAACACATCGCGAAATAAAATTCAAGTAGCCGCCAAAAATGGCAACATTCATGTTGGAGGCAATGCAGTAAAACAAAACTATAAGGTTAAGCCGGGCGATGAAATCTCCATTGTAATGCCTTATCCGGTGCGTGAAATCACGCTCATTCCTCAGGATATTCCAATTGATATTCAATACGAAGACGAACAATTAATAATTGTCAATAAATTTTCAAATATGGTCGTACATCCAGGTTATGGAAATTATAAAGACACTTTGGTAAATGCTCTAGTTTTTCATTTTGAAAGGCTACCTAGCATGTCTTCAGATTATTATGGACGACCTGGTTTGGTACATCGAATAGACAAGCATACTACGGGTCTACTTGTTATTGCTAAAACCGAATCTGCTTTGAGTTTTCTTGCTAAACAGTTTTTTGATCGGACAATTGAGCGCAGGTATTTTGCACTTGTTTGGGGAGACCTTCAAAATAACGGAACAATAACAGGTAATATTGGAAGATCTCTGAAAAACCGTAAAGTAATGACAGTTTATCCAGAGGGAGATCACGGTAAACATGCAGTTACTCACTATGAAGTGGTTGAGCGCTTTGGTTTTGTTACACTTGTTTCTTGTAAATTAGAAACAGGAAGAACTCATCAAATAAGGGCACATTTCCAGCACATAGGTCATTCACTTTTTAATGATAATGAATATGGTGGGACATCAATAATTTATGGAAGAATTACTTCTTCTTATAAAAGTTTTGTTGAAAATTGTTTTCAACTTTTAGATGGTCAAGCTCTACATGCGTATCGTCTTGGTTTTGTGCATCCGACTAAGGAAGAATTTGTATGTCATGAGGTAGAAATGCCGGCTAATTTTCAAACGTTAATTGAAAGATGGAGAAATTTTTGCAAAGGATTTAAAATTTATTAACTTTGGACACAACATTAATAAACTATACCAATTTTAATTATGAATAAGTTAATAGTTACCGCAATATTATTATTGTTTTCGATACACATATTTTCTCAACAAAAACCGCAACCGAAATATATTCTTGAAGCGAAAAAATCATTTGAATCAGGTAGGTATTTCGAAGCAGCCACAAAAACCGAAAAAGCTTACATTAAAATGGGTGCAAAAGCCTCGATAAAAGACAGAGGTGAAATGGCATTCATGGTTGCAGAATGTTACCGATTAACAGAGAAATTTTTAAAAGCATCCGATTGGTACTCTAAGTCAATAGAACTGAAGTATTTTCAATACAATGCCATGGTCTACTTTTACAAAGGGGAAATGCAACGTATGTCCAAAGATTTCGAAGGTGCTATCAAATCATACGAACAATACAGACCTTTGGCATCCAAATCAATGTTGAATCAATTAGATCAAGTTATTTTAGCTTGTAAAGAATTTGGTGATTTTGATCAGTTTGAATCACGTTATGAAATTCAAAGACAAGACAAGATAAATACAAAGCAATTCGACATGGCACCTCATGGTTCCACCAACGGAAAAGGAGCAGTATTATATTTCTCATCTAGTAGGGAAGAAAGCACAGGAGAAGAAAGAGACCCAATAACTGGTGAAAAATACACTGATGTTTACATGGTTAAATACGATGAGAAAGGTGATCCTACAGCAGTAAAAACAATTGATTCAAAAGGTATAGTAAACACCTCTCAAAATGAAGGTGCTGTCTGTTTCGATTCAAAGAAAAAGTCAATTTATTTTACAAGATGCCCAAATACTAGAAAAAAGAATTTAGGTTGTGATATTTGGATGGCTACCATAAGTGGAAAACCAGATGATTTGGAGGTTGAATTTGAGGACCCAATAAAAATTAGTCTTAAATCTGATGATAGTATTTCGGTAGGTCACCCTTGCCTCATCAATGATGAATTTCTCGTTTTTGCTTCTGATATGTCGGAAAGTAATGGTGTTAAAAGTTATGGCGGTAGAGATTTGTGGTACGTTCAATACAATAAGAAAGAAAAACGTTGGGATTCAATTCCTAAAAATATGGGTCCTTTAGTAAATTCATTTGGAAACGAATTATTTCCTTCATATAATGAAAAGTCAGGTGTATTATATTTCGCAAGTGATGGACACAAGGGTATTGGAGGTCTCGATATTTTTAAGGTAGTTCGTTCTGGAAAAGATTTTAATTGGACAAATCGTAGAAATTTAAATTATCCATTTAACTCTGAAGCCAATGACTACGGCATTACAATAGTAGAATATATCAATAGTAAGAATGACAGTGTTTATGCTTATAAAGAAAAATATGGCTTTTTCACTTCTGAAAGGAAGTCAACTGAATTTACTCCTGATATTTGGAAGTTTGATATTAATCCATTACTATATTCATTGCAGGTAAAAGTTTATGAAATTGGAGACAAATCCAAATCTATTGAAGGAGCTAAGGTTGAAATTGAGGCGAATGATGGTGAAAGATGGGATGGACTTTCAAGTAGTAATGGTAAAACAGAAAAATGGGAATTAAAAAAAGATAAAAAGTCACGGTATATAATCGGAGGTAAGGAGTATTTCATTAAAGCATCTAAGGCCTGGTATATTACACCTGCCAATAAAGCAAAAATAACCACGATTGATGAATCAGAAGGACCAAATTTCTACGTTGAAATTCCGTTGATTCCAATTGAAATTAGAACACCGGAAATTCGTTATCCTCTAGATCAATGGACTTTTATTGATGATGCGACTTGTAGATCTTATGATTCACTTCAGTTTTTAGTAAATTTATTAAAACAAAATCCAACACTTTGCATCGAATTATCATCACATACTGATGCACGTGATACAGAGACACACAACAATGCATTATCTCAAAATCGTGCAAATGCCGTTTACACTTATTTAGTGGATAAAGCAGGAATTGCTCCTGATAGGATAAAGCCAATTGGAAAAGGAGAAAGTGAACCAGCTTTGATTATGGTGAATGGTAAGCAACAGAAGTTGGATGAAAATTACATCAATCAATTTAAAGATTCAAATAAAAAAGAATTTGAAAGGTTACATCAAATTAATAGACGAACTACAGTACGGGTAATCACCGAAGTCGGTAGCGATATTCCTGTTGAATACCCAAAATACAAATTTAATATTGATCCTAACTATAGGAAATTTACAAACCCACTACCAAGATAACTTAAGGCGCGAAAGCGCCTTTTTTTTGTATCTTTAATTGGTGAGGGAGACAGAGGAGTATTTGCAATTTATTTGGTTGAATAAGTTATTTAAAACAAACGTATTCAAGTCCACAACTAAACAATCGATTGAAATCCTGTCTTGGGGAGAACATAATACAATTGAAAATGGTCCAGATTTTAAATTTGGATCAATTCGAATAAATAATATTACGTGGTACGGGCACATAGAAATTCATCAAAAAAGTTCAGATTGGTTTAAACACAATCATCACTTGGACGTGCATTATGTAAATGTAATTTTACATGTAGTTAGAGAACACGATATTAAAGATGAACTATTTCCATTTACCACAATTATCTTGAGCGATGACATCATTTTAGTTAATAATTACCATTCAAAGGATCGAAAAGTCAAATCTGTTATTTTATGTGGAAACCAAATTAATGAATCCTTATTTACGCATAAATTTAGCTTCGAACATCTTGTTATCGAAAGGATGATTCGAAAATCGAAAAAACTGCTATCATTCGACCTCAAAAAAGAGTCAATTGCAGGATTTGGGAAAAATACAAATGAGCCTTTATTTCGTTTCATTGCAGATTATTGGACATATTCCGAAGTTTCTATTTGGGAATTTATGCGAAAAAATCAGTCTAGATTGTTAAATTTGGTGGTAACTAAAAGATCTTATTCAAACGCTCGAATTCAAAAAGTATATGAAGCACTTCACTTATTTGTAATTCAATTTCCACCTTCTTTTTTTTTGATTTCTCCTTCACGAACAGTCGGTCAGTTAGTAAATAATTTTATGTATTCAACTTGGTTTGAAAAATATAAATCTATTGGTTACTTTATGTTAATCAATATTTGGCTTCCATTTTTCTGGAGGTCAAAATTAATGGCGAATGAGCAAATTATTACGTTGTTAAAGTCCTTTCCAAAAGAAAAAAATGAAATACTTACGAAATGGTTTAAACTAGGAATTCAAACAAATAATGCGCTTGATACACAGGCCATTTTGGAAATTTATTCCCAACTTTGTATTCGTAAAAAATGTTTGACCTGCCCTGTTGGCAAAGAACTATTATCGTGAAGAGGTTTCTAAATAAAATTGTTTTTTTCTTTGAAATGCAATCTTTTGGCGTTTGCGAATGGCTGGCGCGAAAATTAGGTATCCAAACGGCCAAGGTGCGTGTTGGGTTTATTTATTTTTCTTTTATTGGATTGGGCTCTCCTGTATTATTGTATCTTTCTCTGGCATGGCTATTAGAACATAAACATTATTTCAGGTTCCAACGAAAACGAAAAAATACAATTTGGGAATTATGAAAATCCTTATAACAGGTTCAAACGGACTTCTTGGCCAAAAGCTANNAACACATGTGATACATACCGCAGCAATTACTAATGTAGATGCATGCGAACTAAATCCGGATTTGTGTTATTTGGTAAATGTTCAAGCAACTCAATTTTTAGTTGATGCATCGATAGAGCATAAAGCACATTTTCAATTGTTATCGACCGATTTTATTTTCGATGGTCTCAAAGGAAATTATAGAGAAGAAGATACTCCCGGTCCCTTGAGTCATTACGCTCATTCAAAAGTTAATGCAGAAAAGATACTTTTGAACAGTGACTACCTGAATTGGTCAATTGTTCGTACAATAATTGTTTATGGAACAGGAAATAACTTGTCGCGAACCAATATCGTTTGTTGGGCTAAAGATGCGCTTTCAAAGGGTCAAGAAATGCGGATTATCGACGATCAGTTCCGCGCACCAACATGGGCTGATGATTTGGCTTGGGCTTGTGTTAGAATTTGTTCGTTGAAAAAAACAGGGATTTTCCATATCTCAGGTCCTGAAACCATGTCAATTTATGAAATTGTTGAGCGTGTAGCTTGCCACTTTTCTCTTTCTACGAATTCGTTAATTCGAACCGATAGTAGCANNCCAGCAAAGCGCCCTCCGAGGACAGGTTTTGATTTGTCCAAATCAAAGAATGAACTTGGATATCACCCAATGACTTTGGAAGAAACTTTACCTTTCATTTAAAAATTGTATATTCGTAGCTCACTTAAAAAGAGTTATGTCGAAAACAGAAGCATCAGGATGGGGTTCTAGGGTAGGTCTAGTCTTGGCGATGGCAGGAAATGCAGTTGGCCTTGGTAACTTTCTTAGATTTCCAGTTCAAGCAATCGAAAACGGAGGAGGAGCCTTTATTATTCCATACTTAGTTTGTTTTCTTTTAATGGGTATCCCTTTGTTGTTTGTGGAATGGTCTATCGGAAGATTTGGAGGAAATAAAGGGCATCATTCAACGCCATTTATTTTGGATTCAATGGATAAACGAGCGTTATGGAAATATATCGGAGTTTTTGGAATCTTCACAAACTTAGCCGTTGCAGCGTATTATTGCTACTTAGAATCCTGGACTCTTACTTACGTTTGGCATTCCATTGCAGACACTTTTGGCGGAAAAACACAAGGAGAAGTAGCCGGTTTTTTTGGAAATTATGTTTCACTGAGTTCGGCAGAACCGATTATTTTTTGGGTAATTTGTCTGCTACTCAATACGTGGATTTTATCGCGAGGATTGAGCGGTGGTGTTGAAAAAGCAGCAAAAATAGGAATGCCACTTTTGTTACTTTTTGGAGCATTTTTGGCTTACAAGGCCATAACAATTCATGCAGGAGAAGACGGTGCATTGTTTGATGGAACGGTTGGTCTTGACTACCTATGGACGCCGGATTACTCGTCTATTTGGGATTCAAAAGTGTGGTTGGCAGCTGCAGGACAAATCTTTTTCACGCTGTCAATTGGAATGGGATCTATCCAATGTTATGCTTCTTATGTAAAAAGCAAAGATGATATTGCATTGAATGCAATGAGTGCGGGGTGGATGAATGGTTTTGTGGAAATTGTATTAGGTTCTGCTATAATCATTCCTATTGCCGTCGGTTATCTCGGGATTGATGGAATGAAAGAACTTCTCAGTGAAGGTGGTGGTTTGGGCTTAGGCTTCAAAACACTTCCCTATTTATTTGAGCAATGGGGTAGTATGTTAGGTGTGATAGCAGGAGTAGCGTGGTTTGGTCTTTTATTTTTTGCAGGGATTACCTCCTCCTTAGCTATGGGCACGCCTGTAATGGGATTTTTATCGGATGAATTTGGATGGAAAGAAAAAAATGCCGCTTGGGCCTTCGGTTTTGCTGTATTTATTCTTGGTTTACCAACCGTCTTGTTTTTCAATAACGGTGTCTTTGATGAATACGATTACTGGGCGGGAACGGTTTCTTTAGTTGTATTCGCCTTCGTGGAAATTATTCTTTTTGCTTGGATTTTTGGAATGGATAAAGGATGGAAAGAAATAAATTTAGGAGCAGACATTAAAGTTCCAGTTGTGTTCAAATATATTATTCAGTACGTTACACCACTTCTTTTAGGTTGGGTATTTATAAATAGTATTCCTGACATTGTGGACACACTCAATCACAAAGGATCTAAAGCAAAAATTGAATTTTACCAAAATGAGGAAGCCATGAGGGGAAAATCAATAGAACAAAGAAATCTTTTAAGTGGTAAAAAAGATTATGACCCAAGCTTTCTTTCTCCAAATGTCGTGACAGATGAGCAGTTGGTTGCAAATAAGAATATATCAATTCCAACTTACTTGCTCATTAAAAAAGAAAGAGAATTAGAAAAAATAAGAACGGATATAGCTTATCGAAACAGTAAAATTGAGGACGAAGAGAAAACCATGCTGTACAAAAATATGAGTCGTTTGTTCCTTCTCGCCCTGTGGTTGGGAATTGCTTATTTGGTATACATTGCAAGTAAAAAATCAAAAATAACAACAACATGAGTACAGACGGACTTACAATGATGCTTGTTACAGAAATAACAGTAACCCTAATAACTGCTTATTTCTTTTTCAAAATTCTATTTACGAAAAAACACGAGGAACCCGATTCTTTTTCAGGGAATGACGACGAAATCGTCCAATAAAAACGAGAATCCACTCTATATTTCTAGACGTTCCAGAAGAGGGGTGTATGTGTTTGTTTTATGTTGTTTGGCTTTAGTTTATGCTCCTCGCGTTCTGTTATTTATGAACCAAAGTGACGATGCTATCTTAACAACGGAGGAGATCACATATTTTCATGAAACACACAAAAACACAGTAGAGAGAAAATCAAAAGAATACAAAAGTAAAGGTTCGAAATATAAAGTTCCACCCGAAAAATTTGATCCGGCTACCTATTCTGCTGCTCAGTGGATGAATTTAGGCTTATCGGAGAAACAAGCAAATGTTGTGGTGAAATTTGCATCGCGAGGAATTAAAAACGAAGAACAATTGAAACAAATTTTTGTGATTCCTGATCAATTATTTTCGCTTATTAAAGATTCTGTTATTTATACCTTGCCAAAAGTTTATGAGAAGACAGAAAAAGAAATCACCAAGAACGAAATCATTCTTCTAGAATTAAATACCGCAACTGCAGACGACTTAGAAAAGCTTAAAGGAATTGGTCCTTATTTAGCTTCAAAAATTGTGAATTTTCGAACGCAATTAGGAGGATTTAATCAATTGGAACAATTAGTCGAGGTATATAAATTTCCCCCGGAGCTCATTGAAACGATTGGAAAATTCCTAAAGCTAGATCCATCCATGATTCGAAAAATAAATATTAACAGCGCCACAACAGAGGAATTAAATTCGCATCCTTATCTAAATTGGAATCAGGCCAACTCAATTGTTAAAATTCGTCAGCAAAAAGTAAAATTCACTTCTTTAGAGCAACTGAAAGAATCTGTATTAATAGATGAAAAAACATACAAGAAAATACTTCCTTATGTAACTTTGTAATATGAGCATTGAAGAAAAATTAAAAGCAATAATTCGAGATGTTCCAGATTTCCCAAAACCTGGAATTCTTTTCAAGGACATTTCAACCATAATGTTAGATCCTGAGGTCTCTAATGAAGTATTGAATCATTTAGTTGAATTATATAAGGATCAGCATATTGAAGGTGTGGCTGGAATCGAAAGTAGAGGTTTTTTATTTGGATATCCTCTTGCCATGCGACTAGGTGTTCCTTTTATTTTAATTCGTAAAGAAGGTAAATTGCCGTATAAAAAAATTAGTTTTTCTTACGAGTTGGAGTATGGATTCTCTACAATAGAATTACACGAAGATGCTGTGAAACCCGGTCAACGTATTTTGATCCATGACGACTTGCTTGCAACAGGAGGTTCTGCGGAAGCCGCAGCCAATTTAATTAAGCGCTGTGGAGGCGAATTGGCTGGTTTCAACTTTCTAGTTGGATTAAGCTTCCTAAATGGAGAAGAAAAATTAAACAAGCTTTCACCTAATATTGTTAATTTAGCGCGCTTTTAAAAACCAGTCAACATGAATTTTGAGCTTAACGAAAACCAATTAATGATTGCACAGATGGTGCGAGATTTTGCGGAAAAAGAAATCCGTCCGAATATGAAAAAATGGGACGATGAAGAATTTTTTCCTGTAGAAACCATGAAAAAAATGGGTGATTTGGGATTGTTAGGAATCTTTATTCCAGAAGAATATGGTGGCTCAGGGTTTTCGTATTTTGAATATGCGACTGCGTTGATGGAATTAGGAAGAGTATGTGGAGGTGTTGGCTTGAGTGTAGCTGCGCATAATTCTCTTTGTACGGGTCATATTTATTACCACGGCAATGAGGCTCAAAAAAGAAAATATTTGCCAAAATTGGCTTCCGGAGAATGGATTGGAGCATGGGGACTAACAGAACCAAATACCGGTTCTGATGCCATGCGAATGAAGACTACAGCAGTTAAGGAAGGAAACGAATGGGTAATTAACGGAGCTAAAAATTGGATTACACATGGATTGTCGGGCGATGTCTCTGTCGTATTAGTAAGAACAGGCGATTTGTTAGATTCAAACGGAATAACTGCTTTTATAATTGAAAAAGGAACACCAGGATTTTCGGCCGTTAAGATTAAAGAAAAATTAGGGGTAAGGGCTAGTGAAACAGCCGAACTTATTTTCGATAATGTGCGGGTACCCGAAGAAAATGTAATTGGACAAGTAGGTATGGGTTTTCGTCAAGCAATGCAGATTTTGGACGGAGGACGAATCTCTATCGCTAGTTTGAGTTGTGGCGTGGCAAGAGGCGCTTATGAAGCATCTGTAAAATACGCGAAAGAAAGAGAACAATTTGGTCAGCCAATAGCCCATTTTCAAGCTATAGGATTCAAATTAGCTGATATGGCAACGGAAGTAGAAGCAGCAGAATTACTCACTATGCAGGCAGCTTATTTGAAAAATAATAAGTTACCGGTTACGAAGGCAGGAGCTTTTGCAAAGTATTACGCTTCTGAAGTGGCAGTAAAATGTGGTAATGAGGCGGTGCAAATAATGGGTGGATACGGTTACACAAAAGAATATCCAGCTGAGAAATTTTTAAGAGATGCAAAATTGATGACTATCGGTGAAGGAACTTCTGAAATTCAAAAATTAGTTATCTCAAGAGAAATTTTGAAGTAACTCTTGTGAATTAAGTATTATATTGTATCTTTGTGCCCCCAAGTAAAATTTAAATTATAATTTATATGTTGATTATTCCGATTAAAGAAGGCGAAAACATCGAAAAAGCGTTGAAAAAGTACAAAAAGAAGTACGAAAAAACGAACGTGATGAAAGAATTAAGAAACAGAAAGGAATTTGAAAAGCCGTCTGTGGTTCGTCGTCAAGAAGTAATCAAAGCAGCTTACAAACAAAGAATGCAATCTCAACAGATATAGTAACCTTGTTGAATAAGATACGTTTAAAGGAGCCTAGGCTCCTTTTTTTATGCGCGAAAAATTCCTTCATTATTTAACCTTTGAGAAACGATATTCGGAACATACGACGCTTGCTTATGCACAAGATTTATTGCAATTTGAGGAATTTCTAGAAGAGAACCAACTCGAATTAATATCGGTAAAGCACCTACATGTCCGATCTTGGATAGTGAGTTTAATAGAAAACGGAATGACTAATAAATCCGTAAATCGAAAGTTGGCCTGCCTTAGAACTTTCTATAAATGGTTGAGAAAAGAAGGTTTAATGGATACAAATCCTATTCAGAAAATTCAAGGACCAAAAAACGAAAAACGCTTGCCTGTATTTGCCAAAGAAAGCGAATTAAAACATGAGCGCATTCAGGGAGTTTTTGGAGATGACTTTGAAGGAAAACGCGATGAATTATTGTTCGAATTGTTTTATCAAACCGGAATACGTTTAAGCGAATTGATTCATTTAAAAGATGCAGATGTTGTAGACGGAAGAATTAAGGTTCTGGGAAAAAGAAACAAAGAGCGATTAATACCTATTTCCTCTAACTTATTTTCTAGTATTCAAGTCTTTATTGCTAAAAAGCGAAGGTTATTAGGCGATACACCATCTTTATTAGTGTTAAAGAACGGAAATAAAATGTATCCCGCTTTTGTTTACAGAAAAATAAATTATTATCTTAGTATTGTAACGAGTTTGGATAAAAAAAGTCCGCACGTGTTGCGACATACGTTTGCTACTCATATGTTGAACAGAGGTTCTGGTTTAGAGACTTTGAAAGATTTATTAGGACATGCAAACCTTTCCGCCACACAGGTCTATACCCATAACTCGTTCGCTCAATTAACACAGATTTATTCACAGGCCCATCCACGTGGCCACAAATAACTTCTTATGGAAACACAAATTCACTCAATTCATTTCAAGGCAGATCAAAAATTATTGGATTTCATTCACGACAAACTGAATAAATTAGAACTCTTCAACCAACACGTAATTTCAGCTGAAGTTTATTTGCGATTGGATAAGGATAAGGAAAAAGAAAATAAAATCACGGAAATAAAATTGCTAGTTCCAGGAAAGGAATTGTTTGCAAAAAGACAATGCAAATCTTTTGAGGAAGCGGCAGATGAGGCAGTTGATGCATTAAAAAAACAAATTATCAAAGAGAAGGAAAAGCATTAATAAAGAAAATTGTTGTATGGATAACGAATTTTAAAAATTTCCTTTACTTCTTCGTATACCACTTGCTTTAGTTCATCAATATTTTCCTTATTCTCAGCGGATATAAAAACACAACGTGTTTTGTTATTCATTCGTGCCATCCAAGATTTTTTCAAGGAATCCAATGAAGTTAAGTCCTCTTCGGATTCGTTCAAGGGTTCAATTGGCTGATAAACATCTATTTTATTGAACACTATAATTGTCGGCTTTTCTGTTTTATCGATTTCGTTTAAGGTCTCCGTAACGACAGAATAGTGATCTTCAAAATTGGGATGTGCAATATCCAACACATGCACCAAAAGATCTGCTTCACGAACTTCATCGAGTGTAGATTTGAACGACTCCATCAACTGTTGAGGCAGTTTTCGAATAAACCCAACTGTATCTGTAAGTAAAAGCGGCAAGTTATCAATCACAACCTTCCGAACGGTAGTATCTAATGTTGCGAACAATTTATTTTCAGCAAAAACATCAGATTTTGAAAGTAGATTCATCAAGGTACTCTTTCCAACATTTGTGTACCCAACCAATGCAACGCGTACCAATTGACCGCGGTTACTTCGCTGTACGGTCATTTGCTTATCGATTTCTTTCAATCGTTCCTTCATCAAGGAAATGCGCTGTTGGATTATTCGCCTATCGGTTTCAATTTGAGATTCTCCAGGGCCTCGTAAACCGATTCCTCCTTTTTGTCGTTCGAGGTGCGTCCACATTCTCGTAAGTCTCGGCAACATATACTGTAGTTGCGCCAATTCAACTTGTGTTTTCGCATGATAGGTTCTTGCCCTACTAGCAAAAATATCCAGGATTAGTATGGTGCGATCCAACACTTTACACTCCAATTCTCGTTCTATATTTCGAAGCTGAGAGGGAGAAAGTTCATCGTCAAAGATGACCATTTCAATATTTTCAGCTTTAATGTAGTGTCGAATCTCTTCTATTTTTCCAGTGCCGACATAGGTGCGTGGGTTCGGATAAGGTAGTTTTTGCAGGAACTTTGCAACACTAATTGCACCAGCGGTTTCGGCAAGAAACTCAAGTTCATCAAGGTGTTCTTTGGCTATTTCTTCGTTTATTTCAGAGGTTATGACGCCAACTAAAACGCACGATTCTTCAACAGCATCAACCGTCACATGTCCTTGCATTACTTTCGAAGGGATTTAACGTATGCAACTAAGAGGTTTAGGTTTTCCTCTGCTCCTAATTGATCTTTGAACGGCGGCATTCCTTTCTCATTCCCATTAAGAATACAATTCTTAATTTCAACATCTGTAAGCGTTGATTGACTCAAATCCTTCGCTCCTGAGCTTCCGAGCGTACCATCCTCACCATGACAGCTTGCACATTTAGCGTCATATAACGCTTTACCACGTTCCGTTTCAGGAAGTTTTTCTATTTCTTCTATGCTTTGTTCACATGAAGAAAATAGGACAGGGATGGTCAACAATAAAAATAATAAGAATCGCATCTTAAAACCATTGACCAAGTAATCCTGCTCGAAAAGGCCATGGAATAAAGGCTAAAATCAATAGTAATCCGATTGTATACCAAATGAGGATACGTTTGTGTTTGGCACTGGACTCGGTTTGTTTCTTAGAAGCAATATGTCCGATAGTTACCAAGGCAATTGCCAAGATCATACCTATAAGGTGTTCCATGCCATAAAATCGGTAGAGTTTCACTTTCATCCAACCTTCGATAAATTGTACTTTGCCAGAAATGAAAAAGTAAAGCACCAAACCAATGAGTAATTGAATGTGCATACTAACCATGGTAAACATATACAAAAGTCGATCTTTCTTTTCGTATGTATTTCTTCTTATGATTGAGTTGACAATAGAATAGATTAAAAGAAGAAGAACAATCCATCTTAATCCTGAGTGCATGCTTGTTATAAAAGTATTCATAATATTCGTTTTAGTCGTTAAGTTTTAATACTGCTAAAAATGCTTCTTGGGGCACCTCAACACGGCCAACTTGGCGCATACGTTTTTTACCTTCTTTTTGTTTTTCTAATAATTTTCTTTTTCGAGAAATATCTCCACCGTAACATTTAGCCGTAACATCTTTGCGCAACGCCTTAATAGTTTCTCTTGCAATTACTTTTGCTCCAATAGCAGCTTGAATAGGAATTTCAAATTGTTGACGCGGAATTAGTTCACGAAGTTTTATACAAATTTTCTTACCCAGATCAAACGCGTTACTCCGGTGCACAAGTGCAGATAAAGCGTCAACTTGCTCACTATTTAGAAGCAAGTCCATTTTTACCAAATCTGATTCCTTGTAGCCGATTGGGTGATAATCGAATGATGCATAACCCCTTGAAACAGATTTCAATCGATCATAAAAATCGAATACGATTTCAGCTAGTGGCATTTCGAATGTAATTTCCACGCGGTCTTGTGTCAAATACACCTGATTCCTTAATTCACCACGTTTTTCTATACAAAGTGTCATGATAGCACCCACATATTCACTTTTAGTAATCACCTGTGCTTTGATGTAAGGCTCTTCAATCCGATCCATCCCAGATGGATCAGGCAATTCAGATGGATTATTTACAATTAAAAGCTTATCGGGATCTTTTTTCATGTAAGCTTTGTACGATACGTTGGGAACAGTGGTAATTACGGTCATATTAAACTCACGCTCCAAGCGTTCTTGAATAATCTCCATGTGTAACATTCCTAGGAAACCACATCGAAAACCGAAACCTAAGGCAGCAGATGATTCAGGTTCAAAAACTAGAGATGAATCATTCAATTGTAATTTTTCCATTGAATAACGCAATTCCTCATAATCTTCAGTATCTACGGGATATATTCCTGCAAAAACCATAGGTTTTACATCTTCAAATCCTTTTATCGCAGTATCGCACGGATTTTCTGTTAGCGTTATGGTATCTCCAACCTTTACTTCTTTAGCTTGTTTGATGCCAGAAATAATGTACCCAACGTCACCCGTTCCGACCGAATTTTTTGGGGATAAATCCATTTTCAATATTCCGATTTCATCCGCATTGTAGTCTCTACCCGTATTGAAAAATCGAACTTTGTCTCCTTTTCTTAAAACGCCATTTCTTATTCTGAAATAAGCAATAATTCCTCGAAAGGGATTAAATACAGAATCAAAAATCATGGCTTGAAGTGGAGCGTTTTCATTTCCTTTTGGAGCGGGGATACGCTTAATTACAGCCTCTAAAATTTTATCTACACCTAAACCTGTTTTTCCTGATGCAGGAATAATATCTTCAATGTCACAGCCAATTAAATCTATTATTTGATCCGAGACTTCTTCAGGCATTGCACCTGGCAAGTCCATTTTATTGAGAATAGGAATTATTTCAAGGTCGTGTTCTAAAGCCAAGTATAGATTTGAAATGGTTTGTGCTTCAATGCCTTGGGAAGCATCAACAATCAATAGAGCTCCTTCACATGCAGCAATGGAACGCGAAACTTCGTACGAAAAATCTACGTGTCCAGGGGTATCAATTAGGTTCAGGATGTATTCTTGTCCCTCGAATTTATAGTTCATTTGAATGGCGTGACTTTTAATAGTAATTCCACGCTCTCGTTCCAAATCCATATCATCTAGGGCTTGCGCTTGCATCTCACGATCGGAAATTGTGCCAGTGGTTTGTAGAAGTCGATCTGCAAGGGTACTTTTCCCATGGTCGATGTGTGCGATGATGCAAAAATTTCGAATATGATTCATAAGAGATTACAAATATACGGAATTGACAAATTCTTTTGATCTCTCAGATAGAGGAAAAACGCAACGAATTATATTCCAGTGGAGGTTCTTTTCCCTCAAGTATTAAATCAGCCATTTCGTTGGCAAGAAGTGGCGCCATCATATATCCTTTTGTTCCCAAGCCATTGAATAGAAAGATGTGATTATACTCATGAGATTTTCCTAAAACGGGTCGTCGATCACTTACCGTTGGACGTATTCCGGCTTCTTGTTTTACAAGGTCATAACTACCAGTATATAAGTGTGCTAACTTTTCTTTTATTTCAATCAATCCTTCAGAGGTGCAATGTGTAGTATCGTTATGCCATTCGTAGGTTGCTCCCACCTTAAAAATATTTTCACCAACAGGAATTACGAAACATTTTCTATTTAAGGAATAATCATTGGAGAGCCCAATCGTTTTAATTGTCATAAGTTGACCTTTGGTTTGTTGAATTGGAACGTTTTCAAAAAAAGGAAGTTTATGCTGTGCATATCCCACACAAAAAACGATATCGTCGAAGGATTTGTTATTATAAATCTTGTTTACAGGGTCAAATTTTTCTAGGTCAAATTCTTGATAAATCAACTCCTTATTTGACGAGAAATAATGCTGAAGTGTTTGTACAAATAATGCCGCATTAATCCAAAATGCCTGTTTAACGATTCCCGTACCAAATTCACTTTTAATTTCTTCAGTCAACTGATTTTCTGATAGCGTTTCTCCTAGGTAATTACTATATTCAGGTTCAGCCGATTTTTCATTCCACCAAGTTTTTTCTTGCAGCGAAGAAAAGCACCTGTATATGGAGATTGGGTGATAAAATTTGACATTAAGTTGCAACTCGAGTTCCTTATAAAATTCAATTGCAGTTGGCATAAATTCATCTAGGCGCCACGATTTATTCATCCTTCGAAATACCATTGGGTTAACCATTCCAGCTGCAATCGTAGAGGAAAAATTTTCTCCTTTGTCCAAAAGCAATACCGAATGACCTTTTTTCTTGAGGTGGTATGCTAAAGATAAGCCTGCAAGTCCTGCTCCTATTATGAGAATATTTTTTTTCATTTTCCTGCAAAAGCTACACTAGCTACGCTTATTTTCAAGTCAGGGTAGTGCCCGTTGAGTTTATTTATTATCGATTCAAGTGTAGCACCTGTGGTGATTACGTCATCCACGAGCAGTATGTGTTGATATTCCATTCGATTCTCCATGATAGAAAAATTATCTAGCGAATTTTCCCAGCGCTCCCATTTTGATTTACGGGTCTGACTCTTAGAATTGTGTGTTTTTCTCAAAAGTGTTTTATCTATTCGAGTTTTTAGAGCTTTTGCGACGCCTCTACAAATAGAATCACATTGATTATAACCGCGTTGAAATTCTTTCTTGGGATGAATAGGAACAGGAACAATCGCGTCCACAGGTTGGGTAAATCCTTTTAATTTTAGTTTTTTTCCAAGCTCCTGCCCTAGGTAATATCCTACCTTTTCTCTGTGGTTGTATTTTAGCACATGCAGTAACGATTGAATTGGATTTTCAGTTTCAAAATGAAATAACGCATAGGTACTGTGTAATTTGGTTCGTCCAAAAAACAATTGATCGAGTGCGGTTGTCTCTGTGTAGTGCTCAAAATAGGTGGGAAGAGTCGCCTCCCAACATGCATGACACAAATAGGATTCATACCTCCCAATTTCTGTTTGACAATGGGCACACATGTTGGGATAAATGACATGCTTTAGTGCATCAAGGTAAGCCGAAAAAATTAATTTTTGTATCATTTGTTGACCTATAAAGCAATTCCTATGCTTTGAACAAATATATGTTAAAAACCCGAGGCGCTTAGGTCTTTTTTAAAATGAAAATTGGGGATACTTTTAAACATGCATTTCATACAAAATTTTACTGCTAATTGAATTAATTATTTTCAAAATAGTTTTCAATACAGCCAAAAAATTAGTGTGGATATCTTTATGTGATTGTTGAAAATCACTGAAAGTATTATCCACGAAAGGATTGCGTTTTAATGTGTTGAAAACCTTAAGTAAATGTTAATTTCTTTAATTTATTGGAACGAGAATTATGACAATTTTTGTAAGCCCAACGAATCGGAATCAACAGCGAAAAATCGCGAAATTTATATAGGGAAACAAACAAATTTAGGAGTAAAAAACTAACTAAACTAGACAATTATGTCACAGGTAAATGAACCAATTTTAATTGAAAACAAAAATCGTTTTGTATTATTTCCAATACAGCACGATGATATTTGGAGTTTTTACAAAAAAGCAGAAGCTAGTTTTTGGACTGCCGAAGAAATTGATTTATCACCAGACCTTATAGATTGGGAGAATAAACTGAACGATGACGAGCGTCATTTTGTGAAGCATGTATTGGCCTTTTTTGCAGCGTCGGATGGTATTGTGAATGAGAATTTGGCAGAAAACTTTTTATCCGAAGTGCAATATACGGAGGCGAAATTCTTCTACGGCTTCCAAATTGCAATGGAAAATATACATTCCGAAACATACTCATTGTTAATAGATACATACATCAAGGATAGTGCAGAAAAGGATTATCTATTCAATGCTATTGATACGCTAGATTGCGTTAAGAAAAAAGCGAATTGGGCGTTACGTTGGATTGAAAAAGGTTCCTTTGCAGAAAGATTGGTGGCATTTGCAGCTGTTGAAGGAATATTCTTTTCTGGTTCGTTCTGTTCAATATTCTGGTTGAAGAAAAGAGGATTGATGCCTGGTCTGTCATTCTCGAATGAATTAATTTCTAGAGATGAAGGTTTGCATTGTGACTTCGCTTGTTTATTGTATACAAAACACCTTATCAATAAATTGCCAAAAGAGCAAGTGAGACAAATTATCACAGATGCAGTTGAAATCGAAAAAGAATTTGTAACGGATGCATTACCTGTTAAGTTAATAGGAATGAATGCAGATTTAATGAGTCAATACATTGAATTTGTGGCGGATCGATTGTTGGTTGAGCTTGGCAATGAAAAAGTCTACAATGCCACAAATCCATTTGATTTCATGGAGATGATCTCTATACAAGGAAAGACAAACTTTTTCGAAAAGCGCGTTGGCGAATACCAGAAGGCAGGTGTTTTGGCAGGTAAAGAAAACCAAACATTCAGTTTGGACGAAGAATTTTAAGTTAAAAGAAAATAAGGTTAACATCATGTACGTAGTAAAAAGAGACGGAAGAAAAGAAGCGGTAAAGTTTGATAAAATAACTGCGCGAATTGTAAAAATGTGTTACGGGTTAGATCCATTGGTCTCTCCAGAAGCAGTCGCCATGAAGGTCATTGAAGGTATTTATGATGGTGTTTCAACAACGGATTTAGACAATTTGGCGGCAGAGGTTGCAGCGGCAAAGACTATTGATCACCCTGATTATGCTTTATTAGCTTCTCGAATTGCAGTTTCAAATTTGCACAAAGAGACCAAGAAGACGTTTTCTGAAGTTATGGAAGATATGTATCAATATGTTGACCCGAAAACTAATGAGCGGGCGGCATTGATTGCAGATGACGTGCACGAAATTATTCAAGCAAACAAAGAAACACTCGATTCAAGTATAATTTACGATCGTGATTTCAGATACGATTATTTCGGATTTAAAACCCTAACCCGTTCTTATTTGATGAAATTAAACGGAAAAATTGCGGAACGTCCACAACAAATGTTGATGCGTGTTGCCATAGGAATTCATAAAAACGACATTCCGGCAGCAATAAAAACCTACAATCTAATGTCTGAGGGTTGGTTCACCCACGCAACACCAACGTTATTTAATTCAGGCACACCGAAACCACAAATGTCTTCGTGTTTTCTTTTAACAACGAAAGAAGATAGTATTGGTGGAATTTATGATACCCTAAAATCATGTGCGCAAATATCACAATCGGCTGGAGGTATTGGTCTTTCAATTCATGATATTCGAGCAACAGGATCGTACATTAAAGGTACGAATGGCACTTCAAATGGAATTGTTCCAATGTTGCGGGTGTTCAATGATACAGCTAGGTATGTCGATCAAGGAGGAGGAAAAAGAAAAGGATCTTTCGCAATCTATATTGAGCCATGGCATGCAGACGTTTTTGATTTTCTAGATCTTAAAAAGAATCATGGAAAAGAGGAACAAAGAGCGAGGGATTTATTTTATGCACTTTGGATACCGGATTTGTTCATGAAGCGGGTTAAAGAAAACGGTGAATGGACGCTCATGTGTCCGCACGAATGTCCAGGATTATCTGATACACATAGTGCTGAATTTGAAGCATTGTATATCAAATATGAAACAGAAGGAAAAGGAAG
>DORI01000228.1:0-1976 GCA_003512365.1 Crocinitomicaceae bacterium
GGAACGGATTTCGGGGTACGCATTTGCGAGTTAGATAGTCTATGGTTCTGCAAGAAATAATAATACCTTTATAAAATCGATGAAAAGAAAAATTATCTATACAATATTGGCGCTGTTGTGCCTGCAATCAGTTCATGGACAGTCGGTTGAAATCAAACTAAATCTAGAATTGGGAAAAGTATACACTCAAAATTCTTATTCCAAGGCTAGTATATCACAAGATGTCAATGGTCAAAAAGTGAATATTGAAATGATCATGAAAGGCAAAATGTCCTACTTGGTTAAAGCGGTTACTGAGAAAGATTATTTGATGGATGTTGAGTATAATTCTCTCTCAATGACGATGCAAAGGCCTCAAGGTTCAGCAACGTTTAGTTCAGAGAAAAAGGACAAGAATGACATATTTTCAACCCTCTTGGGGGAAATGGTTAACAAGCCATTTAAGGTAACCATGACCAAATCAGGCGAAATTACCGAGGTAAAGAATATTTCTAATTTGATTGAGGATGTTTTGAGTCATTTTTCACAAATTCCAGAAAGTCAATTGGCTCAAATCAAAGAGCAATTTTTAAAATCTTTTGGTGAAGACGCTTTCAAGGGGAGTATGGAAACTATTACTGCCATTTATCCGAAAAAATTGGTTGAGACGGGAGACAGTTGGGAAATAAAAACAAAATTGGAAACGGGGATGTCGGCGAATATGATATCAACATATACTTTAACGGAAAGTAATGCGAACGGCTACGTAATCAAGGGTAATTCAAGTATAGAAACTGCCAATAAAGATGCTTATTTACCCATCAATGGTATGCCTACTCGATACGATTTAACGGGTGTTATGAAATCGGAAATTACGGTAGATAAAACCTCTGGTTGGGTTATTGAGGCGAAGATTAATCAAGAAATACAAGGGGATGTTTACATTAAGAAGAATCCAAAACTGCCTGATGGATTAAAAGTACCGATGGTAATGAAGAATACCCTCGTTTATAAGAATCAGTAAGTTGCACAAATTTGGTATCGAATGGATGGTCAAGTTTGATCTAGTTTAATACTGGATTTGGAGTTCGTCGAAAAATAAACGGCGTTGCTGATTTTCCCAGATTTATTCTTTTAAATTCGTTTTATGAAGAAAACACTGAAATTGAGTGCTTTGGCTGTTGTGTTTTTCATTTTGTGTTCCTTCGGGTGGCCGAAAAACCACGAAGAGTGCAGAAAGGGTGAACTCAAGCCCAATGAAACCATCCAGTTTGGTGAGAAAGTAAAAGATCCAAAAACGTTTAGGCTGCAATCTTCGCGAAGGGGATCAAATGATAACTCTGGGTATCATATAATGATTGATTCTGTTGGGAACATTGCCGTAAGCAGGATCAATGGATGTAAGGGGAATCATCAAAATGAACTAGAATTAATGAATTGTTATGGTTCGATTACTCGTGCAATAAATGATACGGTGAAAATTCAAGCATCAACCACATTCCGGAAGTTCTATCTGTTTAATATTCAAAAAAACACACTCATTGATAGCTTCGCTGACAACGTCAACATAGAAATTTTTTCTAAAACCCTTACAGGTGAGTACTGCCCGGTCATTGTTACAGGTGAAAATGGATCCTCATACATTCCGACAGGAATTACAGCTTTGCCAAAAAATACTGAGTTCAAAGATCTTTATCAACCAATACACAATGACAAATCAATTGGAATTTTTTCATCATTCAGATTGAGCGATTCAAAAGGACAGACAAAAAATTTCGAGTCCAATGATTATGTGCTCATTGGAGGGAACTCACTGAACTTGGTCCGCTAAGCAATAGAAATAAATCAAAATGAAACACACTGTAAAATTCTTACTTTCACTAATTCTCATCACGTATTTCCTTGGATGCAAGGACAAGTCAACCACGAATATTAAACCACCTGATTTCAGTGAAAATTATAAATTTTTCCCAATTAAAGACGGTCGTGAATGGAAT
>DORI01000228.1:2093-2541 GCA_003512365.1 Crocinitomicaceae bacterium
ACTTTGATTGATTATAACCAACTTGGTTGTTCCGCTGATACCGTGTTAATTTATCAAAAAACGAATAGCAACGGTTGGAACTTCATCCATCAGTATTGTAAGAAACAATTTGCAACGGAAGTCCCTAATTACGATAAAATTGAGTGTATCAAAACAAAGCAAATGATTATTTATACAAACGGGAATTCTTTGGAGATAATTAATTATTTCGGTTATGGCGTTGGTTTGGTTTTTAGACAAGACACCAATTTTGATAAATCTGGTAAAATTGTAACCCGAGAAATCAGAAAGTTGATGTCGCACAATTTCTAAAGTAATTAAAAACGAGTTGAAATAGAGTAATTTTACTCAAAGCCGAATGGCTGAATCTAGTAGATTGAGTAAAATGTGCATTTTTAAAGCCTACTTAATTCATGACCCAGGAACATCACGTTGATAAACCGCAACA
>DORI01000016.1 GCA_003512365.1 Crocinitomicaceae bacterium
ATCAATTCCATTTGCTACTCCAAAAAGTCCCATAACATTATGAGGGAGTTTTGTGCCTGCACCCAAATTTTGATTATCCACTCTTGAAAAATAATACTCCAAATTTATTCCTCCGCAAACTGGAGCAATTGCATTCATTATTCCAAGTAGATAGTTTCCATCAGGGTCAGTTGTATAATCATACGAATGTAAAAAGGCGCGCCGATCTAAAAATAATCCTTTTGTCATACCCCTTCTACCTACAATACATAATGTATTAGTTGCGTGATTTAATTCTGGTCGAGGTTCAAAAAGTGAAACAGTTCTCAATTTTACCTCTTCATGAACTTTTTTGGCATTTCTTTTATTATTCATAACAACAAATCTTCTTGAACGTTCCTTTGCATTGAGATCGAGCGCATTAGCGAAAATCACTTTATTTTCTTGTTGTAAAATAGAATTTTCAGTAGTTAATACACCTTCATCGTAAAATGCAATTTCATCTCTCGACGTATCATGAAGAGCTCCAACAAATTGAGTTTCATCAGGAATAAGTATTCCTCTTTCCTTTAGGGTTTTTCTTACCTCAGGATGATTTCCTATATGACAAATTACACGCGCATTTACCGATCCGGGCCTTCCTGAACATGCACCACAATCATAACCAGCATAGTGAGTATTATTTACACTACTAGATCCGTGACCAATAGCGTAAATGAGTGGGGCGAAATTTTCGATCATGCCTACCGTTCTTAATAATCCTTCCAATCGATCTGCCATTTCTTCGATTGTATAACCCACTTGAAGCCCATCTTTTGTAAATTCACCTTCATGTTCAATTGTTAAAGAAGAATCTTTGTGCATGTGTTTGAATGAAGAAACAGAGGATGCATTTTGGCTTGGAAAAATAATAGATTTTGCCAACTGAATTCCAGACCATAAACCTGCAAATTGTGAAATAATCCATCCGGTAAATAATCCCTGTGAATATTTATTAAAATGAATATCTTTTTGGATTTTTGTCTTTGTTCCAATTTCTCTAATTAGGTGTTTTGGAGTAACAGGAGCCGGACAAACTTTTGTGTAAAAATCACTTCCAATTGGTTGGTAATAAAATTCAGCGTTGAAAAAACCGGCTGCACCGTAAGTTATACAAGTTGGAGCTAATTCTTCAGTGTAACGTCTAAAGGAACATTCTCTATCATCGATACAATAAATTGCCTGAAACGATGGTTTTCCTTGTAGAACTGTACGATGCTTTTTTTGAATACCATTTAAGACTTCATTGTAATAAGTAATTTCCATTGCATCTTGCCAAATAGCTTGGGTTTGGAGAACTTCATTTTTTTCAACATCACTGAAAAGGTCAATATTTTCATCTTTCGCCTTATGACCAATAGTTGGCCATGCTTTACCATAATGAAAATTCAAAACATCAATTTCTAGCAAAAGTTCAAAGTGAATGAGCTCGGTTAATTTAATTGGCTTTCTATCCAAAAGTGCATTTGGATTATTATCAATAACAGCAACTATACCCGACCATCCAGGATGGGAAAATTGCTGATCGAATAAGTATGTCTCAAAATAGCGTTCATCTCCAACAATTTCCTCTAATAAATATGTAATATCTATGGATTCGTTAAGCAATAATTGTTTAGCTAAATCACCTTTAAAAAAACTAGTTTTGGTGGTACGCTCCAATTTTCGAAGAGATGCTAAAAATCCATCTTTATCAACCGGAAAGTTCCAAATCGCGATACCTTGGTCTAAATAGCTGCTTATTGTTCTAAATAAAATTGGGTGAACCATTGAATCTAAATCTATTTTAAATTCAGATCTCCATAACCCTCTTAGTCTTCCTATTCTTGCTTCTAAATGTTCATTAAACTCATGAATTAAAAGTTTTTGTTTCCATTCAGATTTATCTTTGGATCTATTTTCAAGAACCCAATCAAGGGCTTTTTCTGATATTTTATTCTCATTATATCTTTCACGATATTCACTTAACTGCAAATAAGTTTTCCATCCAAAGATTTCTGAAGCCTGTGCTAAACCGTCATGAAATTTTGAAATCTGAAATGCATGTAATGTATTATGATGAATAAAGTCCTTTAAGGGAGCTTGTGAAGGAAGGAAATGTTTTAAATTATTAATGATGTCCTCAATGGAAGCATCGTTTGATTTTTTCATATTAAAAATTTAGAGTTGAACAAACTTTGAAGGTCTGTATCAGTCTAAATCCTTAGGTTATGGAATTCTATGTATTTTGGTAGCCTCTTGATACCATTTCCATAGACTTCAAAATTACCCTTTAATGTCTTGCGTTGAGCAAATGAAGTCTTAGAAAAACGAAAAAAATTGATGAGGCCAATTTTTGTATTTTCGTCGAAATTAGTTTCTTCTTCCAACTCAGAAATGTTTTCCTCCTCAATGTCAAGGAGAATTTGATTCTCATTGATTATTTGTTTTTCTTTGTTAGAGCGAAGACTAATTTTGGTTGGTAAGTCTTTATTAAAATATTCTAGGCTAGTAGCAAAAGAAATCAATGCATTCACTAGGATTGTAAATACAAAACTCAATAAACACAACTGACACCAAACACGCTTTAACACAATACAAATGTACAAGAATCTCGTGATGGTTCAATCAAAATAACAAAAAAATAACACAGGTATTTATTATCTTTGGCCTGAATTAACAAAAAAAGCATGTCAGTAGTAATGGAATCGAACAAAACAGCACGAATGATCGAATTAGAAAATCAGCATGGCGCTCACAATTATCATCCATTACCAGTTGTGCTGCACAGAGGAAAAGGCGTTTATGTTTGGGACGTTGAAGGAAAAAAATATTATGATTTTCTATCCGCATATTCTGCGGTAAATCAAGGTCATTGTCATCCTAAAATCACAAAAGCACTTGTCCATCAAGCTGAGCAATTAGCGCTTACCTCTAGAGCTTTCTACAATAGTGCCTTGGGAGAATATGAACATTTCATTACTTCTTATTTTGGTTATGAAAAGGTTCTTCCCATGAATACAGGAGCCGAAGCCGTAGAAACCGCAATCAAAATTTGTAGAAAGTGGGCTTATGAAGTAAAAGGGATTACTGAAAATCAAGCAAAAATAATAGTTTGTGATGGGAATTTTCACGGCAGAACCACCACCATAGTTTCCTTTTCTAGTGATGAAGGTTCAACAAAAAATTTCGGCCCGTATGCTCCAGGATTTGTAACTATTCCTTACAACGACCTAGACGCACTTAAAAATGCATTGAACCAACCCGATGTGGCTGGATTTTTAGTTGAACCAATACAAGGAGAGGCTGGAGTTTACACACCAAATGAAGACTACATTCAAAAAGCTCACGCATTGTGCGTTTCAAAAGGGGTTTTATTCATCGCAGATGAAGTTCAAACGGGAATTGCAAGAACGGGAAGTTTATTGGCAGTCTGCGGAAATTGTACCTGTGAAAACAAGTGTGAACGTCAAGAATCATACGTAAAACCAGATAT
>DORI01000079.1 GCA_003512365.1 Crocinitomicaceae bacterium
TTCCATTTTCAAAGCGCTCTTTAATTATCGTATCAACAGGACCCTCACCTACTCCTTTTATTGCACCCAATCCAAAGCGTATTGCTCCAGCCTTTGTTACAGTAAATGCATAATTGGATTCATTGATATCTGGACCTAAAACATCAATACCCATTCTTTTGCATTCTTCCATAAAAAAGGATACCTGTTTGATGTCGTTCATATTGTTACTCAATACGGAGGCCATATATTCAGCAGGATAATTTGCCTTTAAATAAGCAGTTTGATAAGCAACCCAAGCGTAGCATGTCGAGTGAGATTTATTGAAAGCGTAAGATGCAAAAGCTTCCCAATCCTTCCATATTTTCTCTAAAACTTCAGATGGATGTCCTTTCGCAGAGGCTCTTTCAATAAACGTAGGTTTCATTTTATCCAAAACCTTTCTGTCTTTTTTTCCCATTGCTTTACGCAAAGTATCGGCTTCACCCTTCGTAAAATCTGCCAGTTTTTGGGATAAAAGCATCACCTGCTCTTGGTAAACCGTAATACCATATGTTTCTTTTAGATATTCTTCGCAATCCGCCAAATCATAAACAATTTGCTCTTCACCATGCTTTCGACGACAAAACGACGGTATGTATTCCATTGGACCTGGTCGATACAAAGCATTCATAGCAATTAAATCCGCAAATTCCGTAGGCTTCAATTCTTTCAAATACTTCTGCATTCCTGCAGATTCGTATTGGAATATCCCTACTGTTTCTCCTCGTTGAAATAAAGCGTAGGTTTTTTCATCGTCGATAGGAAAAGAATCAGGATCGAGATCTAGTTTATGCGCTTCTTTAACGAATTTTACGGCATCTTTTATCAAAGTGAGAGTTTTCAATCCAAGAAAGTCCATTTTTAGTAATCCTGCAGATTCGGCAACTGCATTGTCGTATTGAGTACAAACCAAATCAGAGTCTTTCGCCGTGGCAACCGGAACAAACTTTGTTAAATCATCTGGGGTAATAATAACGCCGCAGGCATGAATTCCCGTATTTCTTACAGAACCTTCTATCTCTTTTGCCTTTCGCAAAACTTCTCCTTGCAAATCATTTGATTGCGCAATACGTCTTAATTCTTTAGCCGCAGCCACAGCCTCCTGATTTCGCAATTTATCGACTAAAACAGCTTCATCTAAGTTAAGTGTATCTCTCAAAGATAAATCACTGATCATTTTTGCTAATCGATCTGCTTCCGGTAAGGGTAAATTCATTACTCGTGCTGTATCTCGGATTGCTGATTTCGCCGCCATGGTGCCATAGGTGATGATTTGTGCAACTTGATTTGCACCATATTTATTGATTACATAATCAATTACCTTACCGCGACCTTCGTCATCAAAATCAATATCAATATCTGGCATGGAGACGCGATCAGGATTTAGAAAACGCTCAAAAAGTAAATCATACTTTATCGGATCCACATTAGTAATACCCGTGCAATAAGCAACAACAGAACCCGCAGCAGAACCTCTTCCTGGTCCGACAGAAACGCCCATATCTCGAGCAGCTTGACAAAAATCTTGTACGATAAGGAAATATCCAGGATAACCTGTTCGCTCAATTGTGCCAAGCTCAAAATCTATTCGCTCTTGGATTTCAGGTGTTATGTCTTTGTAGCGCTTCTTCGCCCCTTCTATGGTCAAGAAGCGCAAAAAATTATTTTCACCTCTTTTACCACCATCCGCCAAATCATTGTCATCACGGAATTCTGATGGGATCTCGAAAGCAGGAAGTAATACATCTCTTGAAAGACCATATGATTCGCACTTCTTAATAATTTCACCAATGCTCTTAATTGCTTCAGGAATATCCGAAAAGAGCTCCAACATTTCCTTTTTTGACTTAAAATAATAGTGATCATTTTCTAAGCCATATCGAAAACCTCTCCCTCTTCCTTTAGGAGTTTCCACCAATTCATTGTCCTTCACGCACAATAAAACGTCATGTGCCATAGCATCCTCTTTTGAAAGGTAATACGTGTTATTTGTTGCAACTAATTTAACGTGATGCTTTTTTGAAAAATCAATTAAAGTTGCATTGACGCGATCTTCAACTTCTAAATAATGTCTATTCAATTCTAGGTAAAAATCCTCTCCAAAAAGTGTTTTCCACCAAACGAGTGCTTCTTCAGCTTGACGTTCACCAACATTTAAAATCAAATTTGGAATTTCTCCATATAAATTTCCGGATAATGCAATTAGATGACTTGCGTGTTTTTCTAAAATCTCTCTATCGATTCGCGGTACATAATACATTCCCTCAGTATAAGCAACAGATGCTAATTTGATGAGGTTTTCATATCCCTGTTTATTTTTTGCTAAAAGTACAATTTGATACCCGTTATCCTTTTGAGTTTTATCAAGACGATTTCTACATAAATTAAACTCGCATCCTATAATAGGTAACAGTTCTTTCTTCGAAAATGGAATACCATTCTCCTGCGCCTCTTTTCTATCTGCCGCAATTTTTTGATTGTATGATGATACTGCTTTCTCAAATTGAAATGCCGCCATCATATTTCCGGTATCTGTTATAGCAACGGCTTCCATTTCCAACTCAATAGCTTTATTAACCAGAGCCTTAACCTCGGAAGTGGATTGTAAGATAGAAAATTGTGTGTGGTTATGCAGATGTCCAAATGGAAGATCCAAAAGTGTGGATAAATCCGAATTATCTATACCTGTAATTTGCTCTTGTTTTTTGGGAGTTGGTCTTAACTTGGCACTTTCTTGTTTCAAGTTAACATGACTTAAACCAATCGGTGATATTTGATTAGGGTTTTTCAATTTAAACGCTTCCAAGAAATCCTCTTTTTGTTGAAGAGCATCAGCTGGAAAAAATTCTTGCCTAATTAACTCAAGAAAACATCGCGTTGTAGCCTCAACATCGGCAGTTGCATTATGTGCCTCCTCAAACCCTTCATTGAATAAAAAGTAATTCAATTCCGTTAGTGATGGCAATTTAAATTTCCCTCCCTTTCCTCCGGGAAGTTTTAGCAGTTCAGCAGTTTTTTCAGTACATGTATCTAAAATAGGATGATGAAAAGGAACCTCCTCTTGCAACCTGTAGAACTCACAACCTAATACATTTAAATCAAATCCAACATTGTGACCGACAACAAAGGTTGCTTTTTGTAAACTTCTTTTAAACAAGTGCAACACATCTTCCAATTCTTCTCCCACCATGTTGGCGAGTTCTGTTGAAATTCCGTGAATACTCTCGGATTCAAAAGGAATATTAAAACCGTTCGGACGAATTACAAAATCTTTTTGTTCTACCAAAACTCCCCATTCATCGTGCAACTGCCAAGCAATTTGAACCACTCTCGGCCAATTTTCTGTATCACTAATTGGGGCATTGAAATTCTTCGGTAAACCCGTGGTTTCGGTATCAAAAATTAAATACATGAGATAATATTATCGGAAATCTAAAGATAACAATTATAGTTTCTCAAATTAACAGTTGTGAATAACTAAAATGAATCCTACGAAAATAAAATAAAGGTTAAAAAGGAAGCTGAATAGGCTAAAACCCCCATGAAAACAATTTGAATAATTGGCCATTTCCATGAGTTGGTCTCTCTTTTAACTACTGCCAGTGTCGCCATACATTGCAAAGCAAAAACATAAAATACCATTAAACTCATCCCAGTGGCTAATGTGTATACCGGTGTGCCGTCAGGTTTTTGTTCTTTTTTTAACCTGTCGATTAATCGGTCGTTTTCCTCGCTTTCGTCATGTACTGCATAAATTGTTGCTAAGGATCCAACAAAAACTTCACGGGCTGCAAAAGAAGTGATTAAAGAAATTCCGATTTTCCAATCATAACCCAAAGGCGCTATCACAGGTTCAAGACCTTTTCCCATTATTCCAATGTACGAATGTTCCAATTTTACGCTTGCAATTTGTTGCTCTTTTTCATCTTCAGAAAGTGTTGAAGATGCTAACGATTCTTCTCGTTTATTCGCTTCAGTTTCCATTGTATTTCCAGGGCCAAATGTAGCCAAGGCCCATAGAATAATTGAAATTGCCAGAATTACTTTTCCTGCATCTAGTGAGAATATTTTAACCTTTTCCAAAACGTTGATAATTACATTTTTCCAACGGGGAGATTTATAACTTGGAAGTTCTAAAAGTAAATATCCTGAAGATTTAATTTTTATAAGTTTATTTAGTATTATAGCGACGAGTAAGGCCGACACAATTCCAAGTAAATAAAGGCCCATGAGCACAATTCCATGTAAATTAAATATTCCCGCAACATCTTCGTTCGGTATGGTCAACGAAATTAAGAGTGTAAAAACAGGAATACGCGCACTGCAACTCATCAGAGGAGCAACCAAAATTGTAATCAAACGCTCCTTCCAATCTGCAATTGTTCGAGTAGCCATAACCCCAGGAATGGCACACGCCACACTAGACATCAGAGGAACTACACTTTTACCATTTAATCCAAATGGCCTCATCAATCTGTCCATTAAAAATACCACTCGCGCTAAATAGCCTGTTTCCTCTAAAATGGACAAAAAGAAAAATAAAAGAGCGATTTGAGGTATAAAAACCACAACCCCTCCTATTCCAGGAATAATTCCTTGCGAAACCAAGTCATTTAACAAACCTGATTGCATGGTCGTTCCAACCCATTCTGACAATTGACTAAATTTTAAATCAATAAAATCCATAGGTATGACAGCGAAACTGAAAATAAACTGAAAAACTGCGAAAAGAATCGAAAGAAAAATCAAGTAGCCAAATACAGCATGTGTTAGGATTTTATCAATTTTCTTAGTTGCTTCCTCTACAACAGGCTTGGATTTTAAAAAATG
>DORI01000278.1 GCA_003512365.1 Crocinitomicaceae bacterium
ATGGTAATGTTTGTTTGGTCCCATTGTGTAAATGAAAAACGCGGGAACTCCTGCCTCTGTAAAAAAATAATGATCCGAATTTGCCGCTGTTCCTCTAGGTTTTACAGTAGAAACGGAATTCAATTTCTTGTTCAGTTTTACAAGTCGCTGAAATTCTTTTGGGAACAGAGTAGCATTAACCGCAGTTATACCTTCTTCCCCACTTCCCATTATATCTAAGTTCAATTGAAATCGAATATCCGTTAAAGGAACCGGCGGATGTTTCACCATGAAAGCAGAGCCTAACAAACCAACCTCTTCACCTGCAAAAGCCACAAATAATACATTATATTTTCTTTTCTTTTTTTCCTTCAATCGCAAGGCGAGTTCCACTAGCATAGCGGTACCGCTAGCATTGTCGTTTGCACCAGGAAAATAACACGCTGACCCCATTCTACCCAAGTGGTCGTAATGCGCACTCACTAAAAGAGTCTTTTTTGTTGACTTGGTTGCCGGAAGATACCCCATCACGTTACGAGCTTGGTGATGCTGGATAAATAGATTTTTTACTGCCAAATTCACTGAAGTAGGATTCTCATAAAGCGAATCTTGAAGTTGCAAATAAGCAAATTTCTGTTGATTTTGGCTAACAGACCAGGTGAATTTCTCATTTACTAATTCAATCAGCGGACGGTAATTTGCAATTTGTTGAAGCTGCTTTCTAACAATTTTCAAGGAATCTCCTTTATACTTTGTTGAATTTACCACTACCACACATTCCGAAGGAAGTGTTTCAATATACCTCGTTAGTTTGACATAATCTTGGAAAACTTCTTCTCTTGAAAGTTCTTTAGTTTTAAAATTACCAAAAGCTGAACCCGAAGATGGATGAACGATAAATCCTTTTCCGGGTTGGATTTCTGAAGTGCCAATTGTTAAACGACAAGAATCGGGAAATGAATTAACCGAAAATTTAAAGACTTGGTCATAGGTTCCATTTATCGGACTAAGACCAATAATTCGAAATGTTTTTTCAATGAATGTCGCTGCCTTCGCTTCTCCTTCGTTTACATAACCTCTTCCGTGTAAACCAGGCGAGCACAAGGAATCAGTAAAAAGCAACACTTCCTTTCGCTGAGCATTGAGCCCAAAACAAACAAAAAATATGAATAAACTAGTTATCCAGCGTGTCTGCATGACGCTGACATATGCGGTGAACAAAATCCTCAACAACGTCATTGTCCATTTCCCAATGAAATTCATCGGCATAGGAAGAAAGGATGATTCTCGCTTCAGACATTGTGGGCGTTGATTCCAAGGATTTAACAGCTTTTGCAAAAGCATCGCTTGATCCATCAAACAGAGAATTAATAAATAATAATTTATCGTTCAGTGTAAAAGACCCAATAAGCGTTTCTAATTTTTCAATATGTGATTTAGCTGCTATCGCATTTTCCAGGTTTTTGAACTCCAGGGGTTTTCCTGATAAATTAAGCGAGTGGCCTGTTTGGTCATCAACTTTACTAAGGTTAAATTCGGTTGATGAAAGAGATAATTCTGTAACCTCTTCCTGCGCTGTTGGTGGTTCCTCCGTTAATTCTGATGCCGATTCTTCCAATTCTTCTTCCTCGTTTGAATTGGCGTCTAAGTCAAGAGGGGTGATTTCTATATGTTCTGATTCAGCTTCTGAAGTATTCGATTCATCTTGTTCAAGTGGCAATTCAAACATTGAGTCTGATTCAATCGGTTTTTCTACTACGGTGTCTATGACAAGCTCACGAGGATTCGGTGTGTAATCGACGATTGAGGCATCAGCATCTTCAGTAGCTAAATCCTCATCTGAACTAACTTCTATTATTAATTCTTCTTCCGTTGGATCTAAATCAAAATCAATTGGTTTTTCAATCTCCGTATTATTTTCATTGGAAAAAGAATCTAGCACTAAATCAATTGGCGTGTGAATTCGCTCAGGAAAAACCTGTTGTTCGTACAATTTATAACGCACCACTAAAAGTCTTTCGTGCACCTCACGTGCGGTTTGTACTAATTCGTCCATTTCTACACTTGAAACAGCTCCGTTTTCGATTTTTGTAATGCCTTGTTCAAGCTTGTTCACTAAGGATTTCATACCGTAATTTTTTCAACAAAAGTTAGTAAGATGTTAACCAGTAGTTTGAATAACCAAATAAACTACCGATTTTCGAATTCAAATTTAGAAAACTAGAGAACAGTGCAAGCAAGTTTTTCTTTTTTTTCTTCATAATGAATGTTAACAACCTAATTAGTTATGTTTCTAGAACAATTTCCAAGCGAAGTGCGACAAAATGGATGGATTGAAGTGATTTGTGGCTCTATGTTTTCCGGGAAAACAGAAGAATTAATCCGCCGTATCCGCAGAGCAGAATTTGCAAATCAGTCGCTGATAATGATCAAGCCGGAAATAGACAATCGGTATAGTAAAGATAAAGTCGTCAGTCATCAAGGAACCGCCTACCAAGCAATCCTCGTTAAAAAATCAAGTGAGATTTTAGCGCGTTGGAACAAAGAACTCGTCGTTGCTATTGACGAAGCGCAATTTTTCGACGATGAACTCATTGAAGTATGTAATCAACTGGCTAATCAAGGAGTTCGCGTAATTCTTGCTGGATTAGATATGGATTTTCAGGGGGTTCCCTTTGGACCTATGCCAAAACTTTTAGCTGCAGCAGAATATGTTTCAAAAGTTCACGCCATTTGCGTTTCTTGTGGTAACTTAGCTCAGTTTTCGCATCGAACAGTAGAGGATTCTGGGCAAGTTTTGGTTGGAGCAGTAGATAAATACAGACCTTTATGTCGTTCGTGCTATTGTAAAGCAACACGTTGAAATTAAATTTAACTTTTACTGAGTTTTTCAGCCGCGTTAATGGGCTTAAGGTTGTCGGTTCATCTTCCTCAATTGTGGATGAAGTTGTTTACGATTCCCGCAAAATCTCAAGTGCTACCAATCAAGTGTTTTTTGCATTGAAAGGAGATTTTCGAGATGGGCACGAGTTCGTTGAGAAGGCTTACGATCAAGGTGTACGTTTATTTGTGATTGAAAAGCTAGTAGAAACAAAACTAGATGCATGCTATATTCTTGTTGCCGATTGCTTAAAATCCCTTCAACATTTAGCAAAAATACACCGTCAAACATTCACCATTCCCGTAGTTGCCATAACCGGAAGCACAGGTAAAACGACAGTTAAAGAATGGATTTATCATTTAGTGAAGGGTCAAGTGCATGTAACACGAAGCCCGAAAAGTTATAATTCTCAATTGGGAGTGGCATTGTCCTTACTCATGATAAATGAAGAAACAGAATTCGCACTAATTGAAGCAGGAATATCAGAACCAGGTGAGATGAGTGCATTAGCAGAAATGATACAACCTACAATTGGAATACTTACCAATGTTGGATCGGCTCATGCTGAGAATTTCGAGAATCACGCACAACTTGTTTCAGAGAAACTTGCCTTGTTCACAAACGTAAAATCACTTTACACTTTGGACGATTACAGTGAAGTTGCTCTTCCTTATAAAAACTTAGTGGTCATTGCCGAAAAAAGCATGGAAAAGTACATTGAACTTATTCCCTTCCAAGACAAGGCAAGTAAACGCTCTGCCATGCTGGCAATAGGTTTCGTTGAACGATATTTTCGCCTAGATGTCGAAAAAATTAAATCTTTACCTCGCTTGGCCTTGCGACTGGAAACTTTCGAAGGGATAGATAATTCTCTGATTATTAACGACTCCTACAATCTTGATCTCGATTCTTTGAAAATTGCATTGGAATACCAATTAAGTATTTCGCAGGGAAGAAAAAGGGTGGCATTAGTTGGCGTACATTCAGATGATCAAGCTGTAATGAATCGTGTCTTTGAGGTAATCAATCAATTTCAACCTATTGATGCCCATGTGTATAGCGGAGAAATCAACCTCTCAACCATTCAATTGAAAGATTCAGTGATTTTGCTAAAAGGACAGCGTGTTAAACACATGGAAAAACTCGCACAAAAACTAAAATTAAAACATCACAAAACGCAATTGGCATTTAATATGAGTGCCGTACGGCATAATCTGAGTGTTTTTAAAAGTAAGTTAATGCCATCAACTAAGATTCTGTGTATGGTAAAGGCACAATCTTACGGAGTTGGACTTGAAAAAATGGGGAGTTTTTTAGAAAAATGTGGTGCGGATTATCTTGGAGTGGCCTATTCAGACGAGGGTGTAGAACTAAGAAAAGCGGGAATAAAATTGCCCATTTTGGTAATGAACCCTGAGGAAGACGGTTACGAAAACTGTGTGGCTTATAATCTAGAGCCCGCCGTATATTCTCAAGAACAATTGGAAGAGTTAATTTCAGAACTCATTTACCTTGGCGCCGAGCACATGCCCATACATCTTAAAATCGATACGGGTATGCACAGACTGGGAATCCAGCCTGAGGAGTTGTCTGAGGTTTTAGAAGTGATTCAAGCGCAACCAGAGGTACAATTAAAAGGTGTTTATTCTCATTTAGCAGCTGCAGATTATCCATCCAATAAACTATTTACAACGCAACAAATCGAATTATTCAAGTCGTGCATTCACCAAATCCAATTACACAACAGGGAAGTTATTTTTCATTTATGTAATTCAGAAGGCGCCTTGCATTTTCCATCTGCCCATTTCGATATGATTCGTGTAGGAATTGGGTTGTATGGGATAAGTAACGAACCAGATATTTCCGTACAATTGAAACCTGTTATAGAATGGAAAAGTGTTGTTTCTCAAGTAAAAGAAATACCGGCAGGAGAATCAGTGGGTTACGGAAGAAGTTATTTGGCTGAAAAAAACACGGTTATTGCCATTGTTCCGGTAGGTTATGCGGATGGATTTCGACGCAACTTAAGTATTGGAAAAGGTGCAGTGTATATTAAAGGAAAGCGTTGTGAAACCGTTGGACGCGTTTGTATGGATATGATAATGGTTAATACCACAGGTTTGCAGGTAAAAGAAGGAGATGAAGTAGAAATTATTGGCGAACATCAGAAAATTGAACAATTAGCTCAAGCAATGGACACGATTCCTTATGAAGTGCTGACAAGTCTTTCTAAACGCGTATATCGAACCTATTTTGAAGAATAACGTATATAAATAAAAATTAAAAAGAATGAAAAATTTAGTAACCCTTATGTTTTGTCTTGTGACCTTTTCTTTTCTGGCACAAACAAATTCGAAAGATTCAATTTATGTCATTAAAAAAGCGAACGGTGTTGAACTGATCGGAAAGCTTATAAGTGATGACGGACGGGAGGTTCTCTTAATGACAGAGAAAATGGGTAAAGTGTACATTTCGAAGTCTGATATAATATCCATGAAATTAATTGAGGAAGGAGATGTGGTTAATGGTGAATATATTGAGGAAGGACCTTTTACCACACGCTATTCTTTTACGACAAATGCTTTTCCGGTCAAGCAAGGAGAAAATTACGCCATGATTAATCTATATGGTCCTGAAGTTCATTTTGCCGTAACGGATAGATTGAATTTAGGGGTTATGACAACTTGGACTGGAAGTCCATTTGCATTGGCAGGAAAATATACATTCGCTACTAATAATAAATTATTAAATTTTTCAATTGGCGGAATAGCGGGAAGTTCAGGATTCTTAAATAGCTTCAAAGGGTATGGCGGACTAGGTTTTGGAATTGGAACGTTTGGTACACGCAAATTGAACGCATCCATTGGTTTGGGTTATTCTTATTTTTCGAGTCTCGGAGGAAAAGAACTTATTAAAACTGGAACATACTACACGGACGTTAATAATCCAAATTACTATAACTACAATTACGAAAATGTTCGCCCAGGACATACTGGAGGCTTGGCAATTTCAGCAGGCGGTTTTGCAAAAATTGGAAAGAAAACAGGATTTGTAATGGATTTTTTATACCTGAATATGACGAATAAAACAATCGAAAATAACTTTGTTTACAGTAATACTACCATTGTTGATCAATTTGGAAATTCATATCCTGAGTATGTTGAAGTAACAAAAAACGAAAATCAATCCTACGCAACCCATGTACTCATCGTAATGCCTGGAATTAGGGTGCAAGGAAAAGAAAATTCTGCCTTTCAATTCAATTTATCGGGTGTATCGCTTCGCTTTTCAAATCCCGATGCTTTCTTTAATGGAAATCTCACCTTCCCACTTCCATCTTTTAGCTGGTTTTATAAGTTTTAACTGAATGAAGCTAGACATTCAGCAAGTACTTTTTCAACTGGTCAAACAGAAAATTGGAGCAACAGATTCAATTGGAAATGTCTTAAGTGAAATTTTACATCTCTCCACCGATGCCGTTTACCGACGTTACCGTGGTGAAACTAGCTTAACGGTACAAGAAACGCAGCGCTTGTGTAAACATTTTAATATTTCTTTTGATCGCCTTATTGAAACGGGTGAGGGACAAGTGATGTTTAGCTTTCCTCCATTCAAAAATTACGATTTCAGTTTGGAGACTTATTTAGAGGATATTTTAGCTTCATTGCAGCAAATGAAAAAATTGAATCAAGGAGAATTTATCTTTTCTATCAACAATAGCAACATTTTTCAATTGATGAATTTTCCTCAATTGGTTCGTTTTCGCTTATTTTTTTGGGCAAAATCACATCTTCAAATTCCAGAATATCAAACGTTAAAATTTAAACACGATAAACCCACGCAAAGGGCATTTGAATTAGGCAAACAAATTCTTCAAACCTATAATTCACTGCCTTCTGTTGAGATTTATGACCTAGAGTTTATGCGTGGATTCATGCGTCAAATACATTATTACTACCGTGCTCAATTGTTTGAAGACCCAAGTTATGCAGTGTTTTTATGCGATCGAGTCTTAGCATTCATAGAGCACTTGAAAGCACAGGCCGCTGAAGGTAAAAAATTCATCTTCGGCACAAGCGCTCC
>DORI01000084.1 GCA_003512365.1 Crocinitomicaceae bacterium
CGTCAAAAATTGATGCGGCTTCCGTAAATTTATTTTGATACAAATACACTTTACCTAACAATGCTTGTGCGGCTCCTTTCGTTGCTCGGCCTTTTTGCGAAGCAACGGGATTTAACACTGAAGCTGCACTAGTTAGGTCTTGTTCGATTTGAGCATAAACCTCCGCTTTAGGTGTTCTAGGAAATTGTCTCGCCTCCTCTATTCCTATCCGCTTATCAATAATTAATGGTACGTCTCCGAAAAATTTTACCAATTCAAAGTAATAGTAAGCGCGTAAAAACTTAGCTTCAGCGAGCATGTGTTCTTTTCCTGGAAAATCAATATTATCCTTGTTTTCCATGATGTAGTTTACACGCGTAATGCCTGTATAATTCCAGCGCATGATATTTCTCAACTCATTATTAACTCCGCCATGCGTCATGTTGTCTATCTGATGGAGGCCCTGTGAATCGTTAACACTTTCACCTCCTGCTATGGCATTATCAGATGCGATTTCCCCAATCCAAAAGGACACAAAAGACCCTTGAAGCATGTCATATGCTCCAGTTAAGGCGCGTTCATAATCTTCCGGAGTTTGAAAATAATTTTCAGCATCCTGTGCATAAGGAGGATCAACACTTAAAAATTTCTTGCAACTTGTAAAAAGAAGTATGCTGATGCTTAAAAGAAGAATTGCTTTATTTTTCATAATTAAAATGCTATTTGAATTCCACCCATTATTGATTTTGCTTGCGGATACATTCCGAAATCTACCCCTGCACTAAGCGCATTCGAAGAACCTAAATCCGGATCATACCCCATGTATCTTGTTAACGTTATTAGGTTATTTGCTGCAACATAAATACGCACTGACTCCATTTTTGCCTTCTTCATGGCCTTTTTAGGTAAGGTATAGCCAATTTGAACATTTTTCAAGCGAATAAAAGACCCATCCTCTACATAAAAAGACGAGAACACATTGTTTCTGGTTTCTCCGGTAGTTAGGCGTGGGGTTTCATCAGAAGTTCCTGGGCCAACCCATCTGTCAATAACATATCCTAATTGATTTGCAAAAGGTTGTTGACGTTCGTAGTTACGAATAATCTCATTTCCAATGGCTGAAAATATATTGGCTGAAAAATCAAATCCAGAAAACTTAACATTTAAATTAAGCCCCCAAGTGAAATCGGGAATAGGCGAACCAAGAAATGTTTTGTCGGAATCATCTGAAAAACTAATCTTCCCGTCTCCGTCTTGATCTACAAAAATTAAATCTCCTGGTTGAGCTACTTCTTGAATAACACCTGCGGCATCAATTTCTTCCTGCGTTTGAAAAACTCCAGCTGTTTCATAACCAAAGAAATACCCAATTGCATAGCCTTCCTGAAATCTCGTAGCAACGTCTCCACCTACACTAAATGCTGCACCAGGAATATAATCTACCCCTTCTGGCACACTCGTCACTTTGTTCAAAATTCTTGAGATATTAAAATTAATATCAGAAACTAATTTCTTCTTTGGGTCTGTGTGATAGCCCAATTCTAATTCCACCCCTTTATTGGAGACATCTCCTGCATTAATTATTGGTGGATAACCTCCAGGACCATATGAACCTAAAATTGCAGTAACTTCTGGTTGAAACAATAAATCCTTGGTGTTTTTGATAAAATAGTTTGTGGTAAGGTCTAATTTTTTCCAAAAAGTTAAATCCATTCCAATGTTTAATTGGCTTGTAGTTTCCCATTTCAAATCAGGATTTGATGGCCTGCCAATGGCAACACCCTGCGTTAAAACATCATCAAATACATAAACGCCTTCTCCATTTAATAATGCTCTATATGAAAAATTAGGTATTTGATCATTTCCAGAAACCCCGTAACTCATTCTTAGTTTCCAATAATCTAACCATTTGACCTTGTAAAATTTTTCATCAGACAACAACCAAGCGCTAGAAAAAGTAGGAAAAAACCCATACCTATTATTTGGACCAAATTTACTAGAACCATCTCGACGCAAAATAGCAGAAAAAAGGTATTTACTTTGGTAAGCATATTCTGCCCTAACAAATGCCGAAACTAGCCGTTCTGTAAATTCCCATGAGTATACGTTGTTTAGACACCCTCCTGCCGCAAGATTTGCTGAAATATCCGCGTATTCTACAGAGTTGTTTGGAATGTTAAAGGCTGTTCCGCCCAACGCTTCTCCGTGCCGTTGAAAAACTGACACGCCCGCTGTTCCTTTAATACGGTGATTTGTATCCAATGATTTGTCATAGTTTAAATAGCTTTCAAATGTTTGGTCTGTATACCCCGCGCGTTCCTCATTCACAGAAGCTCCTCTTTCTATAAATACATCCGGTGCAATTTCAACTAAAGGAGAGGCCAGGTCTGCATTCAACGCTGTATTTGCATATTTACCGGGGCCAAACCAAGCTAAAGGGGAAAACACCTTACTTTGCACTTGAGCATAGTTGTAATTATAACGATTCGTAAAGCTTAGATTTTCATTGAATTCATAGACCAATTCTTCCTTTCCAACAAACTTATCCGCCCAACT